>NZ_JAGQBV010000080.1:0-7036 GCF_024345815.1 Cyanobium sp. HWJ4-Hawea
TAATTGATGATGACTGCGAGCTCCTGCAACGAGGTCTCGGGGGTGATTTCAGCCATTCATCACAAGCGGCTTAGCGCTCTGCCTGGGGCGCTGTCTTTGTCGGAAGAATTGCTATTGATCGTCTTCCGGTAAAGCGGCCAGCTCAAGCTCCAAGAGCTTGCGGAGATTCCAAACCGTGGGATTGCGATTGTTAAAACTGAACAGCCGCATGTTGCCCAGCCGGCGGCTCAGCAAGACGCCTTGCTCCTCCAGTCGCTTCAACTGACGCTGGGTCATGTTGAGGCCAAAGCCAAAGGTCTTGGCGATGCGCTGGGCATGGCCCTCGCCGTAGCACTGCAAAAACAGCAGCACGCATGCCGCGGTCTTGTTGCCAAATAAAGCTTCCAAGACAGGGTTCATCGAACAAGCCCGCCGCTGAGCAACCCCCAATAGGGGTTAACTGATAGCCATTTTGAGTGGGCCTTCGCTGGGGAGAAAGGCCCTCGCGAGCCCTTTAGACTAGTCAACAAACTAGTCTGATGCAAACAAATCATGACCATCTGGCCTGTGCAGCACGCAAAGGCGCGCTTCAGTGAGTTGCTCGACGCCTGTCAGAGGGAAGGCCCCCAGGTGGTGTCGCGGCGCGGCACCGAAGCCGCGGTACTCGTGCCAATCGAGCAGTGGCATCGCCTACAGGCTGCCGCCAGGCCCAGCCTCAAGCAGCTGTTACTGGCACCTAATGCCCGTATCGAAGAGCTTGTGCCACCCCGCGGTGGTGCCCGCCGTCGGGCTGTGGTGGAGCTGTAGGCCATGGCCTTTTTGCTCGACACCAACGTGGTGTCTGAACTACGCAAGCGAAGCCCCCATGGCGGCGTGCTCGCCTGGATTCAAACTGTTGATGATGCCGATCTACATCTAGCCAACGTGACCATCGGCGAAATCCAGGCCGGGATCGAAATCACCCGAGAACAGGACCCTGCCAAAGCAGGCGAGATTGAAGACTGGCTTGAGCAGGTCTGCACCACCTTCAACATCCTCAACATGGATGGCCCTGCATTTCGCCGGTGGGCACAGCTGATGCACCGCCAGTCCGAAACCCTCTACGAGGACGCGATGATCGCCGCCATCGCCAAGGTGCATCAGCTCACGGTGGTTACCCGCAACGTGGCCGATTTCAGCCGTTTAGATGTTCCCCTGCTGAACCCATTCACTGGGGGCGGCTAGCCGAGCTAACAGGGGCGACAGAATTAACTACAGACCAACCAACCACTCCCCATTGATCTAGGCGGTTATCTGCACCCTATTAAGGCCCAGCCAAAGGGAGCACATTGGCGCTGTTCAGGGGAAGCCCCAAAGGCCAACTTGAATTCATCTCACCGAGGCAAATCCCATGACTACCAACATCTGTTGCTGCACCGTTTGTGGTTGCGGCTGTGGCAAGGCCGGCTGCACCTGCGGCAAGGCATAGTTAACGTTCCGCCCAACGCCGCACCATGGCGGAAGGCGGCTAAAATTATTATTAATGAAGCGCCAGGCGTACCTGAAGTAGTCGCAAACCAGGTGTCGGTGCGTGATCTCAAGACCCATCTCTCCGAATGGCTCGGCCGCGTGCAGGCCGGTGAGGAGCTGGAAGTCACCTCCCATCGCAAACCGATTGCCCGCATCACGGCTGTGAAGCCAGCGGACTCAGGGATAAACAATCCCATGCAAAAAGCGATTGATGCGGGTCTGATCAGCTGGAACGGTCAGAAGCCCAACTTGCCCCCTCCCGTGCAGTTGCGGGGCCAAGGGAAGTTGCTTGGCGCCATCGTGATTGAGGATCGGGGTTGAGCTGGTGATCCTTTTCTGTGACACCAGCGCCCTGATGAAGTTGCTGGTATCTGAAGCCCAATCAGAGCAGATGCAGCAGATCAGCGCCAATGCCCATTGCCGATATGTTTGCGCTTCGCGGATACGACAGCGTGCAGCTCGCCGCAACCCATGAACTCCATGTCAACGCTGAACAGCCCGTTCTCTTCGCCTGCTACGACCGTCGATTGAATCAAGCCGCCGAGCTCCTGCAGCTGGAGGTGCTGCCATGACCACCACACCAGCTGCCGCCAGCGAGCAGGGGCTTGAGGCCGTGGCGGGCCAAGCAGGAGAAGACTGCTGATGGCGAGGCCAGGAACAGAACGGCTGATCAGCCGCTTTCCTGAGCACAATGGATCTATGAGCATCGCCCTTGCCAAGCCCCAGCTGGACGCCATTTCCGTCGCTTGCCGGCGGCATCACGCGGCGCGCATGCATGTGTTTGGCTCGGTGCTCAGACCCGATTACCGGCCTGGTGAGAGCGACATCGACCTGCCAGTGGAGTTTTTGCCACTCGCCCCCCCCAGTCTCTACAAGGTCTACTTCGCGCTCCTGAACGATCTGTGCGTGGGCCTGGCCTCGCGCGTCGACCTGGTGATGGCCGATGCCGTCCGCAATCCCTACGTCAAACAAACCATCGAGGCGAGCAAGCAGCAAATCTATGCAGCGTGACCCCCGGGCCTATCTGAGCGACATCCTGGAGGCTGCAGCTGCCATTCAGGAAGCAACCATCGCGGCGGTCGAACGTGAATTCATCATCATCGGTGAAGCCTTGAAGCAGATCTCACAGCGAGATCCACAACTGTTTGCGGTGATCCCAGAAGGTCGACAAATCATCGACTTCCGCAATCTGCTCACCCACGAGTATCTGAATGTGAGTCTTCAGGTTGTCTGGGGCGCTATCCAACAGCTCGACAAGGAACTCACCTGACCATGGCAACCTCCACCGAGATCCGTCAACACTTAGTCGATGCAGTTCGCGTCGACTTGATCGGCCCAAGTTGGGGCGACGTTGCCCGATGCCATGAACAGATCAACCAGCCACCAGAGGAACCCAATTCAATCCAGCCGCTACCATTAATTAAGGCCGTCTAAGTAGCAGCCGAGGAGTGACACCTTTCCTGAAAGTCACCGCACCGGCAGCAGCGTCAAAGGCCAGGGCGAACCTGGGAATCAGTGGGAGGGGGCACGACCCGCCAGAATCAGCACACCTCGTCGGTTCACGCCAAATGTCTGATCACAGCCCCCGCGAAATGATCCGGGCCCACGCCTATCCCGTTCTGGCTGCCGTCAGCACGGTGGCATTGGTCGTGATTGCTGCATCCCTGGCCCCTATATCCCAACAGGCGAAATACCAAAACCGTTGCGTAGAAGAGATGCTGCGCCAAGTCGGGACCAAAGCACCAGCGATTGTGCATGCGATCGCGGTCAATAGGTGCAGCGGTGGCTCGTAGCGCTCAGCGCCTCCACAAACGTGTATTGCCCCTGGCGCTGTACCAGCCCAAGAGCAGCTGTTGCCGCCCTTACTTGGAACGCAATAGCTGGTGGATCAGGTAATCGAGCACTCCTTACGCACCACCAAGCCAGCTATGTGCTCAAGGATCTTTTGGATCTCACCAGAGGATTTGGCAGGGGAAGGTGGAGAGCTGGGGATCGGCGCTGAGCAGCACCAGATGATCCAGTTCGGCCTGGGCGGCCAGCATGCGATCAAAGGGATCACGGTGGGGCTGGCTGTAAGCGCCCGCCCGCAGGCCATGGGCCAGGGAGATCGGCAAACCTTCAAAGCCATCGGCCTGCAGTAAACCAGACAGATCGTTGATGGCGCCGTCCAGTTCGGGCAGCTTGCCCTGGTGGTGCTTGAGGCTGAGCTCCCAGACAGAAGCCGCACTCACCAGCACTGGCGTGGCTGGGTTGCTGAGCAGCTCGCGCACTGCGGTGGAGAGGCGATCGGGATCAAACCACCACCACAGCAAAGCGTGGCTGTCGAGCAAATAGGACTCGCTACTGCTCATGGCTGCGGCACCTCAGCCAGTAGGGGGCTCGATTCCCAGAGCTCCAGCTCACTGGGGTCGATGGGTTCGAGCAGCACGTTGGGCTGGCTGAGGGGACCCCGGCTGCGCAACCGGCCAGGGATGCGCTGGGGAACCGGCGGCGCCAGGGGCATCAGCCGCGCCCAGGGTTTGCCGGCCTTGGCGAGCACGATGGTTTCACCGGCATGGGCCTCATCGATCAGGCGCGACAGATGGGTTTTGGCCTGGTGCACGTTCACCATTCGCATGGAATCCCCCTGCATGGCACCCTCTGCCATTAACTGAGTTAGTTTAGCCATGGACTAAGTCCACTGTCATCTGGACTGCAGGACATGCTCTTGCTACTGGTGTAGGGCCTCGGTCAGGGCTCCCAGCGCCTCCTGGTGGAGGAAGGCCGGGTGCTGATCGAAAAGGAACCCACGGAGGGATCGCCTGGCAGCGAAGGCCTGCAACGGCTGCCAGGGCCCACGCCGACTACGGAGCTCAGGGCGGTTCGCGACACACCGTGCTGGCCTTTCCTGGCCTGCGGCTGATCAGTCCATCGCCAGATTGACCAGCTGCTGGGCCCCTATCTCCCAAAAGGCGAAACACCAAAACCGTTGCGTAGAAGAGATGCTGCGTCAAATCGGGACCAAAGCACCAGCGAATGTGCACGCGATCGCTGGCAATAGGTGCGGCGGTGGCTCGTAGCTCTCAGCGGCTTTTAACGCAGTAGCTGCTGGAGCTGAACCAGCCCAGCGGGCAAGAATTACCGGTTTTCTGGATCGCCTCGCGATTATTGCTGGGGCTGCTGAGGCAGTAGTTGCCCGAGCCATAAAAGCCCAGGGGGCAGCTGTTGCCGCTTTTCTCAATGGCGCCACGGGTATTGCCGCCCTTACTGGGCACGCAATAGCTGCCGGAGCTGTAGTAACCGATGGGGCAGCTACCCGCTTTTGGCAGGGGCCGCACCGGCTGCTGGGCCAGGGCGCTGCTGGCAATGGCAGATAGCAGTGTCAAGGCAGCGGCAGCTGAAAGCCAGATTGGTTTTGGCATGGCTGTCATACGAGATCAGGTCGTGGCTGTTTGAGTGATGCGGCAGAGGCGATTGATCTGCTCGGCCTGCTCCTTCTTTTGCCAGAACCACAGCTGTGAATGCCCACCACTAAAAGCATTTGTCAAATGCTTCATCGAGCACCGTGAGCACCACCATTTAGCTCGTCCCCACCATTGATGCCCGGCTAGAGCTGATCCAACAGGGGATGGATGAACTTGAGGATTCTTACCTGGGTGCCCTGGAAGCTGAGCGGGTGCGAAGGGGTGAATCAAGCACCCGCTCCATTGATGTCGTGATGCAAGACATTGGGCTGGGCAGTTGAGATTTCCAGTGGGTGATTACAGGCTTCTCTGCGAGCTGATGGTCGAACGCATGATGGTGCTGGAAGCCTGGGATTGGTTGCTTGGGAGCTGAGAGCCCCTTCCCTCACTAGAATTGTTCCAATTACGCGGCGAACATGACCAATCTGCTCGATCGCATCACCATCCAGCCAGCCATCTGCCACGGCAAGCCCACTATCCGCGGCCTGCGCTACCCAGTTGAGCTTCTGCTCGATCTGCTCGCCGCTGGGGCCAGCCATCAAGAGATCCTCTCTGATTATCCGGATCTTGAGGACGCTGACATTTGCGCTGCACTGGCCTATGCCGCACAACTGACCCGCGTGCAGAGTGTTGAACTGCTCTCCGCATGAATTCACTGCCGGCTGAAGGTTGCGACACACTGCATACGTTGGATCTTCCGGATGGCAACCGCACACCCGATGCATTGATTAGCACACTTGCTGATCAACAACAAAGAGTGGTCTTTAGCAAAGATACTGACTTCATCCAGAGCCATCTACTGCAAGGCACGCCGAGGCAGCTGCTGGTAATCGCCACAGGCAATATCCGCAATGCAGAGCTCAGCGCACTTGTGCTCAATGCACTTCCTCTTCTAAAAAACCTTTTTGCAGCACACCAACTGGTTGAGTTGCATCGCTCCGCCATTATCATTCGCCAATAATCCAGCCCATATCTCATCTGCGCAGACGTTGCTGCAATTACAGCTGGCGGCACCCAATACTTCCCCAAGCAGAAATGTTTTCAATCACGCCCGTGCACTGCAGCTGACGGCCTGATCCGACCAACAGGAGCCCGAGCCTGCTCCCTCCCCGGCCAAAGTGGGGGCAATGAACTCAGAACAGCTCCAGGGCCTGGCCGTGCTCGCTCTGGCGATGGTGCCGGTGGCCCTGCTGTGGTGGATCTGGATCCGGATGCTGCATTAACGCTTAAGCCACGTCTCAACCAGGGCCCGTGCCCCCGGCACCGCAAACACCGACACCGCCGCTGTAGCGCCGAGGTCGCCGCCGATCCCCGCCAGCCTGGGATCAAAACCCCATCCAGTAGGCAATGGAAGAATTCCATGCTGGAAGCCGTTTAGGTGGATTGGAATTGCAGCAACTGGTTTTCAAGCCTTTGCTTAAGGCGGGATTGGACAAGATTGCACAACTGATCGACCAGATCACCCTCGGTTTCCCAAATCGTGCGGACACCATCACGCTCGCAGCGCACCAGGCCCGCCCGCTGCAGCTGGCCGAGCTGACGGCTGATGTGGGACTGGGAAAAGCCTGTGGCATCAATCAGGGAGACCACATCCATGGCGCCGCCGCGCTTGAGCTGACTGAGCAACTGCAACCTTGCTGGCTCGCTCAGCAGCCGAAAGAACTGGCTGTATTCCTCCAGCAGCTGGGGGGAGGGCATGGAGAACGGCTCACCCATTGCAATCACCTATGACGATAAAAGCATCATGGCTGGCGCCACCCCGCTTGCACCCCATCTCAGCGACAGGGTGTTCAGGGAGTGGTTTTCTATCCTGCCCATCGGCTCGGCCTTGATGAGCGGGCTCGAGGCTTGGAAGCGTCAACCCATCCACCTATTAGGTAGTTCGGGATTTCCTCATCCAGGCCAAGGCGCTCCAGGTGACAAACACCAGCACCGCCGGCAGAACCGCCACCAAAACCACCAGCCGAAATTCATCCACTGCCGCGGGGAGCATATTCAGCACCAATTGCTCCACCAGATAGAGGCCATAGAGCCCCAAGAGCAGACCGCCTTCCAGCCTGGTGATCACGCCACCACTCCAGAAAATTGGCACGCAGACCAGGGTG
>NZ_JAGQBV010000081.1:0-6844 GCF_024345815.1 Cyanobium sp. HWJ4-Hawea
CTCGATTTCAGCGATTGATGTGTGGAGTGACTCCAGCATGCTCTCGGCTAGCCTTGCCCTATCCTCTGCGCTAAGGGCGCGTGCCTGCTCCTCAATGCTCTTAAGAAAGGCTGACATTTCGCTCAACCCAGATGCCTAAAAAGAGATCCTACTTTGTTTTGCCTGGTGTTGGGTACCGCTAACAACTATTTGGGCGGATCCGCATAAGATGTGTTCATGAAGTTACAGAGTGTCTGCGGGGCTGCTAATGCCGTATTGGCTCGATTGAGCACGTGGGTATAAATCATTGTGGTTCGGATGTCGCTGTGGCCGAGAAGTTCCTGAATTGTGCGGATGTCATGCCCCCCGTTCCAGGAGATGGGTGGCAAAGGAATGGCGGAAGCTGTGGGAGGTGGCGGGCTTGCTGATCTTTGCCGCAATGACGGCGCACCGAAATGCTTTTTGCACCAGGCTCGGATCCAAGTGATGCGGTCCCTAATGGCACATGTGTCTAGCCTCAGGCCCAATCGCCCGCCTGCCGTTGCCAGCTGACGCTCAGCCTGAATTACGCCAGAAGCTGGTGGAAGTGGCCCGGCGGATGAACTCAAGCGGCATCAACCAGGGCACTTCCGGCAACCTTTCGGCCCGCATTCCCGGTGGTCTGCTGATCACCCCCACCTCCCTGCCCTACGAGCAGATGGAACCCGAGGATCTGGTGGCGATCGACTTTGGGGGCCACCCCACGGGCCACCCCAAGGGCCACCACAGCAGTCCGCGCCGGCCCTCCTCGGAATGGCAACTCCATGCGGAGATCCTGCGCAGTCGCCCGGAAATCGAGGCGGTGCTCCACTGCCACTCGATCCACGCCACGGCCCTGGCTTGCCATGGACGGCCGATTCCGAGCTTTCACTACATGGTGGCGATGGCGGGTACGGCGACGATCCCCTGCGCGCCCTATTCCACCTTTGGCACCAAGGCCCTCTCCCTAGATGCGGTTAGGGCTTTGGAGGGCAAATTGGCGTGCCTGCTGGCCCAGCACGGCCAGGTGGCCCTGGGCCGCAACCTGGACCAGGCCCTGCGCCTGGCGATTGAGGTGGAAACCCTTGCCCACATGTATCTCCAGGCTTTGTCCCTGGGGGAACCGCCGCTGCTGGACGCTGCAGAGATGGAGAGGGTTATTGCCCTGATGGGCTCGATGCACTACGGGCAAGCAGCAGACCGCCCAGGGCAAAGCTGAGGGTGATCGCCAGGCATAGCCCGGTCCAGGCGGGTAGGCCCATCGATTCCACGGCCAGAGGCGCGACCACCGTGATCACCCCGCCGGCCAGGATTGGTTGCATCGCCAGTTGCTTGAAGGAAAAGGGGGCCAGGGTGTCACTGTCGCCGTCGGGATCCGCCAGGCCAAGCAACAGCAGACCACTGGCGGCCACACCGGTGGCCTGGCCAAATTCGGTTATGCCCCGCTCAAACCAGGGGCTGGGCAAAATCCTTGGCGCCAGCAGCAGCAGGCCCAGCAAATTCCAGGCCAGCCCCACCCCGGCAAGCACGGCCAAAGGCAGCCAGTCGTGGAGCAGGAGGGGCAGGTTGAGGCCGGCCATGGCTCCGGTGATCAAAAGATCGGTGGCGAGGGAGGCGGTTTGGGCCTGGGGCCGAGGCGTGGCAAAGCCGCTTTGGCCGCTCCGCTCCAGCAGCCCTTGCACCAGTAAGGAACCCAGCAAAGCCAGGGGGAAGAGGGGCATGATTCGCACCACCTCAGCCAGGCCGGCGCTGATGTTGGGTGTGATCACCAGCAGCAGCCTTTGCAAGGCGAGGGCTAGCAGCACCGCCAGGCCGCAACAGCCCAGGTTGGTTGCCAGTCGCTCCAGGCCCTGGAGCCAGGTTTGCTCAGTTGTAGCAGGGGTTTTAGGGGCCAGTGGGGTTGGCTCAGGTGCTGACTCGGACTCCGCCAGCCAGCCCCGGGATCGGGCCAGGATCACCAGCAGTGAACCCACCACCACTGAGCTCACCAGGCCCACGGTGGCCATCGCCAGGCCCAGGTCGCGGCCGCCCAGAAAGCCCCACTGGGCATAGATCGGCCCCATCACTGCCGCCGAACCATGGCCCCCCTCGAAGCCCACCTCAATTAGGCAAGCCATCAGGGGATGGACACCGAGCCAGGGGATCAGTAATCCCAAAACCACCAATCCCCCCATCAGGTATTGGCCGAAGCCCAGGGTGAGGCCCAACAGCAATTGGGCCGTGGCAGGTCGCCAGAGGGAGCCGGCGCTGGGCAGGGGTTTGCCCAAAAGCATGGTGGAAAACACCAGGGTCATCAGCACCTCCGGGAAGGGGATCCAGAGCTCAGTTAGGCCCGCGGGCAGCCACTGCACCGGGCCATAGGGCCCAATTAGGAGGCCAATCAATCCAGATAGCAGGGCAGCGGGCAGGCCGATTCTCTGCATGCCACTGGCTTCGCCCAGGCTGCGCCCCAACAGGACCAGAGCCGCCAGCACGACCCCACTAAGCCCTAATTCCAGCAAGTCGGCGTTCATTTAGGGGGCATTGGCCCCGGCAGGTGGGGCGAAATGTTTGGCGAAAAAGGCTTCGGTGGCTTCCAGCACCTTGATTTGGGTGCTGCTCTGCTTGAAGCCATGGCCCTCTCCCGCAAACAGGTGCACTTCCACGGCAATCCCCTTGGCCTTGAGGGCTGCCGCCATCTGCTCGGTTTGCTCGGCTGGCACCACCCGGTCGTCGAGGCCTTGAAAAAAGATCACCGGACAGCTCATCTCGTCCGCATGCTGCAACGGCGAGCGGGCCAGGTAGGTGTCCTTTGCTGCAGGCCAAGGGCCCACCAGGGAATCGAGGTAGTGGGCCTCAAAGCGATGGCTGTCCGCGGCAAGGGCGCCTAGGTCGGCCACCCCATAACGGCAGGCACCAGCTCGGAAGACATCGCTGAAACAGAGGGCGGCCAGGGTGGTGAAGCCCCCGGCGCTACCCCCCTCAATGGCGATGCGCTGGGGATCGGCTTTGGCCGCTGCCACCAGGGCCCGGGCTGCGGCGGCGCAATCGGCCACATCCACCACCCCCCATTGGCCATCGAGTCGTTGGCGATAGGCCCTGCCAAAACCCGTCGAGCCGCCGTAGTTCACATCCACCACCCCCCAACCCCTGCTGGTCCAGAACTGAATCGCCAGGTTCAGGCCGGTGCGGGCCATGGCGGTGGGGCCGCTGTGGCTTTTGACCAGCAGGGGTGCATTCGCCGAGGCTCCAGAGGTTGGTGGGTAGTACCAGGCGTGGGTGGGTTGGTCGTCGAAACCGGCAAACCACAGTGCCTCTGGTGGGCTGATTGCCTCTGCTGGCAAAGGATTGGGGGCGACGGGCCGGTGCTGCCACTGCCCACTGCTGATTTCCAGCTCCAGCAGTCCGGAGGGGCTGCTGGGATTGCTGGCCACACAGACCAGACGGCCTCCCTCAGCGCTTAGGGCGGCCAGGTCGTTGAAGGGCTGCTCGATCGGCTGCCAGGCCGCCGGCGTGCCGACCCGTTCTGGGGCCAAATCCAGCCGGCCGAGCTGCCACTCGCCCTGGTGGCAGGTGGCGGCAATCAGCTGGCTGCCATCCCAGGCGGTGGTCCGCATGCCATAGACCCATTGGGGCATGCCAAATTCCGCCTCCATGGTCAGCAGGACTTCTCCTTGGGGGCTGCCGGGCCGGAAGCGCTGCAGATTCCACCAGCCGCTGACATCGCTGGAAAAAACCAGTTCGGGGGGGCCACCAGCGGGGGTAATCCAGAGCGGCTGAAACACCGATATGGCCTCGGGCCCATCGGGGCCGGCTCCGGCGATCGCCTGGGCCTCGCCCAATTGGCCGTCCCCATCTAGCTCCGCTAGCCACAGTTGGCTGCGCTGCCAGGGCATGGCTGGCTGCTGCCAGGTAACCCAGGCCAGGTGCCTGCCATCGGGGCTCAAGGCGGGGTAGCCGCAAAAATCAGCCGGCTGATGCAGCAGTTGCGGTTCGCCGCCAGCAAGGGGGATGGCCACCAGTTGGTCAATCCCGCCCGCCTCCATCACCCCAAGCCAACGCCGGCGGCCTGGATCGATTAAGCCATCGGCGAAGGCGCGATCAGCCGGTGCCACCAGGCGCCGGAAGTCCCCCTGGGGGGCGCCGCTAACGGGATCCAACCGCAGGTGGTGGGGGCAGCGATCACCGTCGTGGATAACCACCAGATCCTGGCCTTTGACGGCAAAGACCCCGCCTCCGTACTCGTGTACCCGGCTGCGCAGGTTCCAGCTGTTTGGGCTTAGTTCGATCGCCCCATCTCCCAAGCCGGATTTACTGCCAGTGGGCCCACTGCTAGTGGGCCTGACCATCAGGGTGCTGCGGCCCTGCTCGTGGGGCCTTTGCTCCAGCCAAAAAAGGCGGCCGCCATCGAGTAGGGGCTCCTTCAGGCTGGGGATCCGCCCCACAACTGATGCGGCGGGGAGGCCCCGGTCGGTGGTCCTGCTCAAACCATCACCCTGGCTCCTCGCCCTAAAGTGGAGTTTCATTCCTTAAGACACCACCTTGGCGCGCAGCTTCGCCCAGTTGGCACGCAACGCGGAGCAATCCAGCCGCAGCGTTCAGGTGCCCAAGCAGGCAGTTGAGAAGCCTTCGCTTGAAATACACACCCTGGGTAACCAGGCGTTGCGTAAAAGTGCCAGGCGGATCAGCAAGGTGGATGAGACCGTCCGGGACCTGGCCCGTGAAATGTTGCGCAGCATGTATACCGCCAATGGCATCGGCCTGGCGGCGCCCCAGGTGGGCGTCCATAAGCAGCTGCTGGTGATCGACCTCGATCCGGAAAATGCAGCCACGCCCCCCCTGGTGCTGATCAATCCCGAGATCAGCAGTTTTGGCGTCGGCATTGAGACCTACGAGGAGGGTTGCCTGAGCATCCCCGGGGTTTATCTCCATGTGGTGCGGCCTTCGGTGGTGGAGGTCACCTATCGCTGCGAGATGGGCCGGCCCCAGCGGATCAAGGCCGATGGCCTGTTGGCCCGCTGCATTCAGCACGAAATGGACCACCTCAATGGGGTGCTGTTTGTGGATCGGGTGACCGATGAATTGAGCCTGAATGAGGGGCTTAAGGAGAAGGGTTTCGACCGCAACCACGTCAAATCCATTCGCTGAATACCAGCCCCACCACCCTTCACCCATGCCGATGAAACCCCTGGCGGGCCTTTTCCTGGCCCTGGCCTGCCTGCTTGGAATTGCCGCCACCGGTTCGGTGTTTGAGCTGGCCTATGGCGAGCCTGACCTGGGCCAACTCACCACCCGCTGGATATTGGGTTTGAGTGTGCCCGGCACGGTTGTTGCCCTGCTGGTGGCAATCCGCATCAACAAACCTGCCTAATCACAGCCTTCCCCCCTGGCCTAGGGCGCTTTTGCTCCATACCATTGGTTTCCTCAGGTCCGATTGGTGATGCCGTTCAACGCTCTGCGATCTGCCCTTACCCCAGCAAAGGCAAAGGTTTTTGCCCTGGCGGTGGTGGCCTTTGCGGTGGTGGCGGCAGATGGACTGTCGGCGCTGAGGCCCGCTGCTGCTGGTGCCCTATTTGAGGCGGCTGATCTCGACCAACAAAAATTTGTGCTGGTGGCTTCCCCCATCGGTGATGGCAGCAGGCAGCAACTGAACATCTACGAACAGGTGAGCGGCCGGCGTCCCTGCTTTGCCATGAGCGGCTCCAATCCCGCCAAGGTTGATCCGATGTTGGCCACCTTTGATTTCACAGGCGTTTGTAGCCGCTACATCGATGCCAACGGCTATTCCCTGCGGATCGGCGATACCGATTTGGCCACCAGCTACCGCCTTTCGGTGATCCGTAAGGACAAAGACATCCAGCTGCTGGCCATCCCCACCAAGGCGGACGCGGGCCCCGAATATCTGGTTGCCCGCACCCTGGGCGATGGGGCGGGCTTTATGCAGTTGGTTTTCGAGCCCGGTTGGCAGCTCAAGCGCCGGGCCTTTGCTGGCCGCAAGCTCGGCCATGTATACGTCTACCGCGACACAGCGGCGGCTGTTGTGGAAATCCAGGCCCCGGCGGCACGCCCAGTCACCCGCCAGTGAGCTGCTGGGCAAGGCCAGGCCAGGGGAGTTGCTACATTGGTAAACTCAGTGCTTTGTACAGCGCTTCATGACCCAGGTCACTGTCGGCGAAAACGAAGGCATTGAATCGGCTCTGCGCCGCTTCAAGCGCCAGGTGTCCAAGGCGGGCATCTTTGCCGACCTGAAGCGGCTTCGTCACCACGAAACTCCCGTTGAGAAGTACAAGCGCAAGGCCCAGCAGCGTCGCCGTCGCCGCTGATCTCAAGAAGTCAGTTGATCGAAGGAGCGGAAAGTGAGGGCCTCGGCAATGGCGCTGGGGCCGATCTGCTCTTTGCCGTCTAAATCGCAGATTGTCTGGGCAACCCGCAGCAGCCGCTCCCCTGCCCTTGCCGATAGCTGTCTTTGATTGAGGGCCCCCTCCCATAGGGCTAGGGCAGCATCGCTGAGTTTGATCACCTCGCTCAGCCTGGCCGATGCCAGCTCCCCATTGCTACAGCCAGCGGGGTTGCGCTCTGCCATGCGTTGGCGGGCCTGTTTGACCCGCATGGCCACTTTTGAGGTGGATTCGCCCTCTGGCTCTTGGTGGCTGCGGCGATAGGGGGCGGCAAGTTCATCGCTGTTGGGCCTGCGCATCACCACCTGCAAATCAAGCCTGTCGAGCAGGGGGCCTGAAAGCTTTGCCCAATAGCGTTTACGGATCGATTCGCTACAGCTGCAAAGTCGTTCGGGATCGCCATGCCAGCCGCAGGGGCAGGGATTGGTGGCTGCCACCAGGGTCACGCGGCAGGGGAAGTGGCTGCGGTA
>NZ_JAGQBV010000082.1:0-6727 GCF_024345815.1 Cyanobium sp. HWJ4-Hawea
AGCGGGCCATCGCCTATTCCCTTGGCATTGCTGGTCAACAGACACCATCTCTTGCTGCCCCCGGGCCGGTCCACCTCAACCTGGCCTTTGCCGAGCCCCTCCATGCCAGTGGCGGGGTGTTGTTGGCGGAGGCCTTTGGCGTCTTGACTGCCCCTGGCCTAGCCAGTGCTGCAGGCCCTGCGGCAACAACCGGGACCCTTCCTGCGCAAGGCATTTCCCCGCCCATTCCCCCTGGCCTGGCGGGCCTGGATCCCGATCGCCCCGGGGTGGTGGTGGCTGGCCCCTGGCGCGGCATGCCCGGCCAATGGCAGGGTTTTGAAGTTGGCCTGCGCCGTTGGCACAAGCGCACGGGCTGGCCCCTGTTGGCTGATTTTCTCAGTGGCCTTAGGGGCCTGCCGGGTCTGGGCCAGATCAATGGCTACGACCTTTTGCTCGAAGCCGCTGGAGCCCCCCTTGAAACCTGCCAGGTGCTCAGGTTGGGCCCCTTGCCCGCCAGTCGCCGTCTGCAGCGCTGGTTGGAGCAGATCCAGGGCCCCCAGGTTTTGGTTAGCCAGGGCGATCCACGGAACCTCAATCCCCTTGGCGGTGATTGTGTGCAAACTTCGATGGGATTGGAGGCCTGGCTGGATCAGCTGCCGGAAGCCCTCTGGAGCCAGCCCGCCTCTGAAACTTGCACCGCCCAGGCAGCCCTTTGGCAGCAGCGGGAGCAGCGGCTTCAGCTGCTGCTAGGCCAAGCCCTCTCTGGCAGCGGCCTCAATGAACCGGCCCTTGCCCGCCAGTTGAGCCAGTTGTTGCCGGCGGGGGTTCCCTTGGTTTTGGCGAACAGCAGCCCGGTGAGGGATTGGGAGAGCTTTTCGGATCCAGCGGCCCCAGCCCGCCAAGTTTTCGCTTTTCGCGGCGCCTCAGGCATTGATGGCACCCTTTCCCTGGCCTGTGGAGTGGCCGATGCCCTCGGCAGCGCCGTACTGGTTACTGGCGACCTGGCCCTCCTGCACGACAGCCATGGCTGGCTCTGGCGCCAGCAATTGGCAGGCCGACTAACGGTGGTGCTGCTCAATAACAACGGCGGCGGCATTTTTGAGCAGCTGCCCATTCGGCCTGAACCGGGCCAGGCCATGGATTTTGAACGGCTATTTGCCATGCCCCAGCAGGTGGAGCCCCTGGCCCTAGCTGCCGCCTATGGGGTGCCGGGTCGCTGCTGCCGGCAAGCCATAAACCTGCCGGCCGATTTGGAGTGGGCCCTAGACCAACCGCTAGCCCTACTTGAGCTGGGCACCGATCGCCGCAGCGACGCCCTGCTGCGCCAGCAATTGCGCAAAATGTGCCAGACAACCTGATCGACCGGCATGGCCGCCCATCCCTCCGTGACCTGGCAGGCGGCCTGTATCGATGGGCCGATCCATTACGAGGACATACTTTTTGACCTTAGTGGTGATGGCATTGCCCGCATCACGATCAACCGGCCCCACAAGCGCAACGCCTTTCGCCCCCGCACGGTGCAGGAGCTCTGCGATGCCTTTTCACGGGTGCGCGATAACCCTGCGGTGGGGGTGGTGCTGTTGACCGGAGCCGGACCCGCCGCCGATGGCGGTTGGGCTTTCTGCTCCGGCGGCGACCAGAGCGTGCGCGGTGATGGCGGTTACATCGGTGAGGACGGGCTACCCCGCCTAAATGTTTTGGACCTGCAGCGCCTGATTCGTAGCCTGCCCAAGGTTGTTATTGCCCTGGTCGCCGGCTACGCCATCGGTGGCGGCCAGGTGCTTCATCTCCTGTGCGATTTGAGCCTGGCTGCTGAAAACGCTGTTTTTGGCCAAACCGGCCCCCGGGTGGGCAGCTTTGACGGGGGCTTTGGCGCCAGTTACCTGGCCCGGGTGGTGGGCCAGCGCAAGGCAAGGGAGATTTGGTTCCTATGCCGTCAATATGGCGCTGCCCAGGCTCTGGATATGGGCCTGGTTAATGCGGTTGTGCCCCTACAAGAGCTAGAGGTGGAGGGGGTTCGCTGGGCCCGGGAGGTTTTGCAGCACAGCCCCACGGCGATCCGTTGCCTGAAGGCTGCCTTTAATGCCGAAACCGATGGCATGGCCGGTCTGCAGGAGCTTGCAGGCCAGGCCACCCATCTCTTCTACCGAACCGCAGAGGGCCAGGAAGGGCGCAATGCCTTTTTAGAAAAAAGGAACCCGGACTTTTCTGAAAACGACTGGCTTCCCTGAGGTGCCAGGTTGCTTTTGGCAGCGCCCGTAGAGTTGGTTCCGAATCTTGAGCCACGCTGATGCGCGTCTTGTTTGCGGCCGCCGAATGCGCGCCGATGATCAAGGTGGGAGGCATGGGGGATGTGGTGGGTTCCCTGCCGCCGGCCCTCAAGGCCCTTGGCCACGACGTGAGAATCATTCTGCCGGGATACGGCAAGTTGTGGGCCCTTCTGAAGGTGCCCCAGGAGCCGGTATGGCGCGGCCACACCATGGGAAACGACTTTGCCGTCTACGAGACCAGCCATCCCACCAATGGCTTGCCGATCTACTTGGTGGGCCATCCCGTCTTTGATCCAGAGAGGATCTATGGCGGTGAAGATGAGGATTGGCGCTTTACCTTCTTTGCCAGCGCAACGGCCGAGTTCTGTTGGCACCACTGGAAACCGCAGGTTCTGCATTGCCACGATTGGCACACGGGGATGTTGCCCGTCTGGATGCACCAGGACCCAGAAATAAGCACAGTTTTCACTATCCACAACCTCAAATACCAGGGCCCTTGGCGCTGGAAGTTGGATCGAATTACCTGGTGTCCCTGGTACATGCAGGGGGATCACACCATGGCGACGGCCCTGCTCTATGCCGATCGAGTTAATGCGGTGTCTCCCACCTATTCGATGGAGATTCGCACTCCCGAATACGGAGAGCACCTCGATGGCCTGCTCAATTTTGTCAGTGGCAAGTTGCGGGGCATTCTCAATGGCATCGACACGGTCGATTGGAATCCGGAAACGGATCCGGCCCTGCCAGCCGCCTTTAGCGCCAAGAACCTCGCCCCCAGGGCCAAAAGCAAACGGGCCCTGCAGGAGCGTTTTGGCCTCACGGTCAACCCCCGCACCTACCTGATGGGCCTGGTCAGCCGTTTGGTGGACCAGAAGGGTGTGGACCTGGTACTGCAGGTGGCTGATCGAGTGCTGGCCTACACCGACAGTCAGTTTGTGGTGCTGGGCACCGGCGACCGTTCCCTCGAGTCCGCCCTTTGGCAGATGGCGGCCCGCTATCCCGGTCGCTTTGCCGTTTTCCTCACCTACGACGATGCCCTGTCGCGGTTGATCTATGCGGGCAGTGATGCCTTTTTGATGCCGAGTCGTTTTGAGCCCTGTGGCATTAGCCAGATGCTGGCCATGCGCTACGGCTCCATCCCCGTGGTGCGGATGGTGGGTGGTTTGGTGGATACGGTGCCGCCCAACGATCCCCTAGAGGCAACGGGCACCGGTTACGGCTTCGACCGCTACGAGCCGATCGATTTCTACACAGCAATCGTGCGCTCCTGGGAGGCCTATCGCAACCAGGACAGTTGGCAGGAGCTGCAACGGCGAGCCATGGGAGTTGATTTCAGCTGGGCCCGTTCCGCCCTTGCCTACGACGAGATGTATCGCGATGTCTGTGGGGTTAAGGAGCCAACCCCCGAGGCCTCCGCTGTGGAGCGCTTTTCCCAGGGCCAGGATGCCGATCCGAGCCGCAGGGGGCTTGCTTCCCTGCTTAAGCGCCGCTAAGCCCAGTAGGTGATCCCGCCTAACTCCTCCCAGGTCGGCGGCCCGCCCCTGCCGGTGCCCTATGAAAACCCCTGGGGCCGGCTGGCGGGGGATCTCGTCGCGGTCTTCGCCAGTTTGCGCCTCCAGTTGCGGGCCCTCTGGCGGCGTAACCGGGAAGGCGACCTCCCCTCCCCAAGCTTTTGGCCCCGGGATTTGGCCCCGCTCTTTTGGCCTGGCCTATTGCTGGGCCTTTTGGCCTTAGGACTGGTTCTGGTGCTGGCGTTGGCCGGTGGTTTGCCCCGGGCCGCTTCTTCTGCTACTGGCCCCCAGCCTGTGCCGGAAGCCCAGCCTGTGCCGGAAGCCCAGCCAGTGCAGGAAATTCAACCCGAGCCAGAACTTCAGTCCAAGCCAAATCCCCAACCCACGGCAGCGCCCCAGCCTTCAGCCCTGGCACCAGAGGCCCCTGAACCGCTGCTCACCCTTTTTGCAGAGCAGGATCCCAAGGGCATGATCGTTTTGGCTACGGCCGAGGGGGATGGTTCGGTATTGAGCTTGGGCGTGGCAGCAGCCTTCACCACGGCCACTGCCAGGCAGCAGGGGGACCTGGCCCGGCAGTGGCTCGAGCGGGCCCAGCAACTGGGCTTTGACCGACTTGAGATTGTGGATTTACAGGGCAGAACCATTGGTCGGCAGGCCCTTGTTGGTTCCGGCATGATCCTGCTTTCACCCCAGCATCTCTCCTGATGGAGCTTCGCCTTAGCCAACTGGTGAACCTCTGGGGTGAGCCTGCCACTGGCGCAATCGCAGCTGATGCTGTTGTCTCTGAGATCACTACCGATAGCCGTCAGGTGGTTGCTGGTGGCCTGTTTGTACCCTTGGTGGGGGAGCGTTTCGACGGCCATCGCTTCCTGGCCGAGGCCCTGGCCGCCGGTGCCCATGGCCTGGCCCAACTTGATCGCTTCGAACCCGCCGAAGTCGAAGCACTGCATGTCCAGGCCCAGCAAGCGGGCTGTTGTCTTTGGTGGGTAGGCGACAGCCTGGCCGCCTATCAGCAGTTGGCGGCACTTTGGCGGCATCTACTAGCTCTGCCCGTGGTGGCGGTTACGGGTTCAGCCGGCAAAACCAGCACCCGCGAGTTGATTCGTGCTGCCCTAGCTCCCCTTGGCCCGATCGGGGCGAGCAGTGGCAATGAAAACAACGACATCGGCGTGCCCCTAACACTGTTAAACACCAGCCCCGAGCAACGGGCAGTGGTGGTTGAGATGGGCATGCGTGGCCCCGGGGAGATCGGGCGCCTAAGCCGCTGCGCCAGTCCTTCGGTGGCGGTAATTACCAACATCGGCACGGCCCACATTGGTCGCTTGGGCAGCCGCGAGGCAATTGCCCAGGCCAAGTGTGAAATCACCACTGCCCTTGATCCCGATGGGCTTGTCGTTATTCCTGCCGGTGATCCCCTTTTGGATCGAGCCCTGGCAGCGGTCTGGAGCGGCCGGGTGCTGCGGGTGGCCATTGCTGGGGAGGGCTTTGAGGCGCAAGCCGATTGGCTTGGTTGCCTGGATACCGATGCAGGCACCATGGCGATTCAAGGGGTGGTTTTGCCATTGCCCCTGGAGGGCAGGCACCATGCCCGAAATCTCCTATTGGCCCTTGCCGTAGCCCAGGAGTTGGGCCTGGAGCCTGGCCAATGGCAGCCCATCAGCGTGGATTTGCCTGGGGGCAGGAGCCACCGACTTGAAATCGGAGGGGTGCAGGTTCTTGATGAGACCTACAACGCCTCGCCGGAGGCGGTTTTTGCTTCCTTGGAATTGCTCCAATCCCAGGGAGGGCGCCGTTTCGCCGTGCTGGGAACGATGCTTGAGCTAGGTGAATTGAGCCTGTCGTTGCACCGAGAAGTGGCTGAACGGGCGCTTTGCTTGGGCCTCGATGGCCTCGTGATTGTGGATGTGGGCGTAGAGGGCCGGGTAATGCTGGAGGCGGCGAAGGGCTTGCCATTGCTGGCCCAAGTTGGCTCTCCGTGCGAGGCGGCCCCACAAATCGCCCATTGGCTGCAGCCCGGAGATCACCTGCTGCTTAAGGCCAGTAGGGGAGTTGCCCTTGAGCAATTAATTCCCTTGCTGCGGGATTTGCTGGAAACCCCGCCTACCCCCTAGGCGCCATGATGGGAATGGATCGGCATTTCACGATGTTGATGTCTTAGGGCAGGGGCCCCGGGTGGTGGTTCACCTGGGGTCTTTCCGTTTAAAGGGGCAGGGTCACCCTGGTGATGAAGGATTCACCAAGGTTGAAGAGCCGATCACGCTTGCTTGGCTCCATCCGATCGAGCAGCGACACCATCATTGAGAGCCTGGGATTTGATCGAAAAAAGGATCGATGCCGATCGATGAAGCGCCAGTAGAGGCCATCCCAGATCTCACACCAGGGCCCGCGCTTTGCCCCTCCCATTTTGAGTATGTAGTTGGAGCCGCAGATATAGGGCTTGGTGGCAAATATGCCGCCATCACTCATTAGCCCCATTCCATAGACGTTTGGCCCCATCACCCAGCCGTAGGAATCCAGGTAGCGCTCCATGAACCATCCGTAGACAGCCCGTGGCTGGATTTCACATAGCAGCATTAGGTTGCTGATCACCATTAGGCGCTCGATGTGGTGGTTGTAGGCCAGGCGATTAACCTTTTCTATGGCGGCATCCAAAGGCGGTAGGCCCGTAGTGCCATCGTTCCAGCATGGGCCCAGTTGGCGATGGTGATTCCAAAAGTTTGTCTCGCGTTGGCGTTCGCCAAACTCCAGGTCTATGCCCCGTATAAATTCCCGCCATCCAATAATTTGCCTGAGGAAGCCCTCCAATGAAGCAATTGGAATGGCCTCAGCTTTGGCATGCTCCAGGGTTGCTTCAATTACATCTTCAGGATCTAAAAGGCCGCAATTGAGCAGGGGGGATAGTAATGAGTGCTGGAGGGTGTCGTGCTGGAGGCTGAGGGAGTCTTCATAGGGGCCAAAATCCCTAAA
>NZ_JAGQBV010000083.1:0-6615 GCF_024345815.1 Cyanobium sp. HWJ4-Hawea
AGGTGCTGGGGCAGGCCCTGGCGCAGCAGCCGGAAGGCGGGCTCCTCCATCGGTGTTTCCAGGGCAATGTTGGGCTTGTCGGGTTTGATGCGGGCAAAGCCACAGCGCTTGGCCACCAGCTTCAGCTCCATCAGCATCAGCAGGGAGGCCACAGGTGCCGGAATGGCGCCATAGCGATCCACCCAGGCGGCGGCCAGCTCGACCAGGGCCTCCTTGCTGTTGCAATCGGCGGCGGCCCGGTAGGCGGCGATCTTTTCGTCGTTTTCGGTGATCCAATCCCCCGGGATGAAGGCCGTAATCGGCAGATCGATCTGGGTGTCGTCTACGGAAGGGATGTCCTGGCCCTGGATCTCGGCAAGGGATTCCTGCAGCATCTCCATGTAGAGGTCAAAGCCGATGGTTTCCATCTGGCCGCTCTGCTCCACCCCGAGCAAATTGCCGACCCCACGGATTTCCATGTCGCGCATGGCCAGCTGATAGCCCGATCCCAGTTGGGCAAATTCCTGAATTGCCCTGAGCCGTTGGCGGGCCGCCTCGCTCAGGGAGGCATCGCCTGGATAGAACAGCCAGGCGTGGGCCTGGATGCCGCTGCGGCCCACCCGACCGCGCAATTGATAGAGCTGGGAGAGGCCGAATTTATGGGCGTCCTCGATCAGGATCGTGTTCACCCTGGGGATATCCAGCCCGCTCTCCACAATCGTGGTGCAGAGCATCACGTCCGCTTCGCCGGCGTTGAAGGCCACCATCGCCGATTCCAGTTCCCCCTCGGCCATCTGGCCATGGGCCACCAGCAGCTTCAGGCCGGGGATCATGCTGCGCAGCTGGACGGCCACGTCCTCAATGCCCTCCACCCGCGGCACCACATAAAACACCTGGCCGCCGCGGTCCAATTCCTGGCGCAGGGCGCTGCGCACCGCCTCCTCATCGAGCGCGGAGAGGTGGGTTTTGATCGGCCGTCTTAGGGGTGGCGGCGTGGTGATCAGGCTCATCTCCCGCACACCCGAGAGGCTCATGTAAAGGGTGCGGGGAATCGGCGTGGCCGACAGCGTCAGCACGTCCACGTCCTTTCTGAGTGCCTTGATCTTTTCCTTTTGATTCACGCCAAAGCGCTGCTCCTCATCCACCACCAACAGCCCCAGTTCCTGGAAGTTGGTGCCCTTGCCCAGCAGCTGGTGGGTGCCCACCACCACGTCCACCTTGCCGGCCTCCAGGCCCTCGAGAATTGCCTTGCGCTCGCTGGTGGTGCGGAAGCGATTGAGTAGGGCCACCTTGAGGGGATAGGGGGCAAATCGCTCCGAGAGGGTGCGCCAGTGCTGTTGGGCCAGCACCGTGGTGGGCGCCAACATGGCCACCTGTTTGCCGGCGGTTACGGCCTTAAAGATCGCCCTAATTGCCACCTCGGTTTTGCCGAAGCCCACATCGCCGCAGACCAACCGGTCCATCGGCTGGGCCTTTTCCATGTCGCGCTTGACATCGCTGATCGCCTTCACCTGGTCAGTGGTGGGCTCGTAGGGGAAGGAGTCTTCGAGCTCGTTTTGCCAGGGGCCATCGGGGGGGAAGGCAAAGCCAGCCACCTGGTGACGCTCCGCATAGAGCTTCACCAGATCCATCGCCACCCGGCGGATCGTCTTCTGGGCGCGCTCCTTGGCCTTGGTCCAGGCGGTGCCGCCCATCCTGTTCAGGTCTGGGGGCGCATCGCTGGTGGCCCGATAGCGGCCGAGGCTGCCGAGTTGGTCGGCGGCGACCCGCAGCAGGCCATCGCTGTATTGCACCACTAGGTAGTCGCGGGATTCCCCACTGATCGCCAGTTTTTCGAGCTTGAGGAATTTGCCGATGCCGTGGTTGCGGTGCACCACGAAATCGCCGGGCTGCATCTTGTTGGGATCGACCGTGCGACTCGCCGCCTTGCTGCGCCTGCGCACGTAGCCGCTGGCGGCCAGGGAGTGCTGGCCGAAGAATTCCCGATCCGTGATCAGCACCAGCTTCCAGGCCGGCAGCTGCAGCCCCTCCAGTTCGGCGGTGCCCTTGCTCTTCAGGGCCACCGGGGTGTTTTGCTCCATCAGCCGCTCAATGGCTGGCCGATCGTCCGGGTTGGGTACAAACCTGGTTACGCAGTCGTGCTCCTCCAGCAGGGCCACCGCCCGCGAGGGTTGGGCGGACAGCAGCCACACCCGGGCCCTCTCCGCCACGAAGCCCTTCACCAGGCCGGCCAACTTGCCAAAGGCATTGGGGTATGAGGGCACCGAGCGACTGGCTAAATCGAAGCTGTTGGCGTGGTTGTCGGTTTCATGCAGTTCGGCCAGGTCAAAGCCGCCGTAGGCATCCAGCTGGGCTAGGGCCTGGCCTGGTTCCAGGTGCAGGCAGGTGGGCAGGCCGGGATGCTCCTGGGCCAATTCACCGGCTTGCTCAGCGGCGTGCTCAAACCACTGCTGGCCGTGGGCGAGGCAATGGCGGCGACCATCAACCGCAATCAGGGTTTGGGCGGGCAGGTAATCCAGCAAGGAGGCTGGCTGGCTCCAGGCCAGGCCCATCAGCCGCCGTAATCCCTCCGGGGTGCCCCCCTCCAGCAGCTGTTCGGTGGCCTGGGCCCCCAGCAGGGCTTCCAGATTGCTGGGCAGCGATTCCCTCAACACATCGGCAACCAGGGGGCCGTAGCCGGTGGGGGTAAGCCTCACCACCTCAATGGCATCAAGGGAGCGCTGGCTGGCCGGATCAAATTCCCGCAACTTCTCCAGCTCATCGCCAAACAGCTCCAATCGCACCGGCAATTCGGCGCTCACCGGAAATAGGTCAACAATGTCGCCCCTGCGGCTCCAGCTGCCCTCCTGTTCAATCGTCGGTACGCGCTCGTAGCCCAGGCGGGTGAGGCTGGCGGCGAGCTGGTCGAGATCGATTAGATCGCCCTTGCGCAGGCTCAGGCATTGGGAGGAGAGGGCCGCCGGTGGGGGCAGGTGGGGCTGGAGTGCCCGTTCGGTGGCCACGATTGCAAAGCGTTTTGCACTGGCTGCCTTGCCGCCATCCCCATCCATCAGCTCGCTGAGCACCTGCAGCTGCCCCCAGGTGATTTCGCTGGTGGGATCAAGGGGTTCGTAGGGGGATCCTTCGCTGGTGGGATACAGCTGGCTGCTGCCCCAGCCCATCAGCTCCAGCAGGGCCGCCCAGCGGCCGGCCTCCTCCAGGGTGGGCACGATCACCAGCAAGGGGGCCTCCGCACTGCCGGCCAGGGCACTGCTGATCAGGGCCCTCGCCAACCGTCCAGCGCCGCTAAGTCGCAGTCTTTCAGGGCGTTTACAGCGCTCCAGCACCTCCGCCGTGAGGGGCACCTGCTGCAGCTGGCGCACCAGGGGGGAGAGGGGCATGGGAGGGGCTCAATCGCCCTTGATCTTCGCAATAGGCTGGCCTGCATTGGGGCTGCACGGCCCAATGGCATAGCCCAGGGCAGGGCGCTCCCAAGACTTTCTAGGCCCACCTCCCTGATATGGATCAAGCAGTAAAGAACGAACTCCTCTCGACCTTGAAATCACGATTAAAGGGAATCGATGAAAAAGATAGATTGATTTTGGTCGAGATCATAGAAAGTTTTGAACAGGAAGTCGCAGAACTAATGGCGACCTCGCTTAGGGAGAGGCCAGCCGAAAGGCCCGCAGATGTTGTTAATTCCGTTCTCCAAGGGGGCCTTGTCAAAACTGGACGGTTGGATGGGCAGGCGGATTTTCTTTGGAGTCGCTATGCCAATGACAGCACTAAATGTGAGCGGTGGACCAGGCAAGTGGTCAATGAAGCATTTCAATATTGGATGACAATTAGATGGTGCAACGAAGCTCATGGAGGCCGGGGTTAGGAGTTGCCCCCAGGCTGATTGCTGGATTCAATTAGTTCACTTTCCAGCAGCATGTTGAATTGCAGTAGCTGGCTGTCATTGAGTTGCTGGCGGCTGGTCAGGGAGAAGTGTTGCTCCAGAAATGCCCGGCCTTGGCCCGCATCCCATTGCAATTGCTGCAGCAGCTGGTCGCACTGCTCAAGCAGATCTTTCCTGCGCAATGGCACGGGAACAGATGCAGGATCTTGGCCCGGCTCCATCGGCTCCAGCGCCTGCAAATAGGCCATGAGGTCGGCGAAGTTGGTCAGACGGTTGCGGCTCGGATGGCCAAAGACCCGCTCCAGGTAAATCGCCTCCTCGTCTCGGCCCCAGCCGAGGCGTTGGAGCTGGAGATCGAGCCGGGCCAATTCACTGCTCCAATCCTCAGGCTCGCTGCTGGCGGGTTCGCTGCTGGCCGGTTCGTTGTTGGGTGCCGTAGCCACTGGCGCCTTCAACGACTCTTTTGGCGGCTTAGCAATTTGCTCTGGCTTCGTAGTAGGCTCCGGCTTCAAGACCGGCTCTGGGACTGGGATTGGCTCTGGGATCGGTTCTTTTTGGGGCCCCAATAGGCCGAGGATTCTCTGCCGGGCCCGATCCTCAGCCTCTTCTGCCGTGACCCCTTCCCCCAGGCTGCGGCCCAGCACCGTGCTGCCCTGGTAGGCGCTCACCCGCACAATCCGCTGGCCGGGCTCGGCGTGGACCAATTCGGCCTCCAGATGCATGGGCCCGTGTCTTGGCATACAGGCTTCCTAGAGTGGCGCCTTATTGGACGCTCTGCAGCAATTTGGAAGCGGAGTCGATCCAGTCCATAAGCCCCCTAATTGAGCAGGCAGATCGCTGGAGCGAAGTGCTGTTGCTGCTCCCCCTGTTGGTGGCCCTGGAGGCGGTGCTCTCCGCCGACAACGCCATAGCCCTTGCTGCCATTGCCCGCTCCCTCAAGGAGCCGAAGACCCAGCGCCAGGCCCTCAACCTCGGTCTGGCCCTGGCCCTGGTGTTTCGTTTGGCCCTGATCGTGGCGGCCCAATGGGTCCTGAAGTTTTGGCCCCTGCAGCTGCTGGCCTCCGGCTATCTGTTTTGGTTGTGTGGCAGCCACCTGCTCAAGGTCTGGCGAGGCAACCAGGAGGAAGGGGCCGAGGGGGCTGAGGGGGCCGATCCGGTTCCAGCCCAGGGCTTGCGCTCGGGTCTGGGATCGGTGGTGGTCACCTTGGCTGTCACCGATTTGGCCTTTTCGCTCGACAGTGTGGCCGCAGCGGTGGCGGTCACCGATCGAATCGTGCTGGTGATGGCCGGTGGGGTGATTGGGGTGGTGGCCCTACGCCTGACGGCGGAGCTGTTTATCCGCTGGCTCGAGGTTTATAGGCACCTGGAAACGGCGGGGTATTTGGCGGTGGGTTTTGTGGGGCTGCGCCTCTTGGCTCGCCTGATCCTGCCGGACCTCGATCCGCCGGAATGGGCGTTGCTGGCCGTGGTGGCCGCCCTATTTGCCTGGGGGTTTTCCCAACGCAACCCCAGCCTGGAGGAGGCCTAGATCCCTTTGCAGATCGAACTGCGCCAGATCGGCAGTGACCGTTTGCTGGAATCGATCGAGGTTGAATCGCTGGCGGAGGTGCCCCAGCCTGGCCGTTGGCTGGTGATAGATCAGCGCAGTTTTTTGGTGCTACAGCGCAGCCATCGCTACCAGCTGTGCAACGGTAGTTATGAGCTGGCAACGGTGGCTCTCCAGGTGAAGGCCCAGGTCCAGCCAAGGGATGCCCTCTGGTGGCAAAACCAGTGGGTGATTGGCAATCCAGACTGCCACTTCAACGCCCGCAGCCCCCTGTTGCGCTGTGCCGTCTTTCCCGACGGGCCCTGCACCAGCTGCGGCCACTACAGGCCCCGGCCTGATGGCCCCTAGGCTTAACCGACAACGCTTCTGCGGCGATTACCCAATCCATATCTGCTTCAACTGCTTTTGGCGAGGGCCAGGCTTCCTCCTTTGATGCCTTTGGCCTGGGTGCCCCAATTCTTAAAGCCGTAGCGGAGAAGGGCTACACCCAGCCTTCACCGATCCAGGCCCAGTGCATCCCCGCTGTGATGGCTGGCCGGGATGTGATGGCTGCCGCCCAAACGGGTACCGGCAAAACCGCCGGCTTCACCCTGCCGATGCTGGAGCGGCTCCGCCATGGCCCCCATGCCAAGGCCGGCATCGTGCGGGCCCTAGTGCTCACCCCCACCCGTGAACTGGCGGCCCAGGTGGCCGAAAGCGTGCGGGCCTACGGCCGCTATCTCGACCTCCGCAGTGATGTGGTGTTCGGTGGGGTGAAGGTGAATCCCCAGATCTCGCGCCTCCAGAAGGGAACCGACATCCTGGTGGCCACCCCTGGCCGGCTGATGGACCTCCATCAGCAGCGGGCCCTGCGCCTGGACCGGGTGGAGATCCTGGTGCTGGATGAGGCGGATCGGATGCTCGACATGGGCTTCATCCGGGATATCCAAAAGATCCTGGCCCTGGTGCCGCCCAAGCGCCAAAACCTGCTTTTCTCAGCCACCTTTTCCGGCGAAATTCGCAAGCTGGCCACCGGGCTCCTGCACCAGCCAGTGCAGCTCCAGGCCAGCCCCGAAAACCGCACGGCAGCCACTGTTGAGCATTTGCTCCATCCCTGCGACATGGATCGCAAGGGGGATCTGCTCAGCCATTTGATTCGCAGCAACGACTGGCAGCAGGTGCTGGTGTTTTCGCGCACCAAGCACGGCGCCAACCGCATGGCCGAGCGCCT
>NZ_JAGQBV010000084.1:0-6458 GCF_024345815.1 Cyanobium sp. HWJ4-Hawea
CCCCTCCAGGCCCCCGCAGCCGGGCCCTGCCAGACATCGACAAGGACGTGCGCCAAAGTGTGGATGGCCTGCTCAATGCGGGTTGCACCCTGCAGCAGGCCCGCGATCTATTCACCCGGGAAATCGATTGGCGACTGCGCTGTGGCGCCCGCATCCTGGTGAGTACCCCCAGGGAAGACATCGGCGCCTCGATGCTGATCGCAGAGGAGCTCACACCCCACCTGGAGGTGCCCGTGGAGGTGGTGCAGATGGAGGAGCTCGAGGCGGTGCTCCAGGCATCCAGCAACGGCACCGTGGTGACCAGCCGTTATTTTCTCCAGCCGGTGGAGGAGATCGCCAAGCGCAATGGGGTGCGGGCGGTGCCGGTGGACCTCAACGACTTCCGCCACGAGCTGGATTTACTCAAGGAACTGCGCGCTGGCAGCTGCGTGGGACTGGTGAGCATCAGCCCCGGCATCCTCAGGGCCGCGGAAGTGATCCTGCACAGCCTGCGGGGCAGCGAACTGCTGGTGATGACGGCCAGCCCCGACGGGGGCAGCCGCCTGCTGGCCCTACTGCGGGCCTCCAGCCACGTGCTCTGCGACAGGCCAAGCCTGGCCCTGGTGGAGCAAAGCCTGCGCCAAAACCGCAGCCAGCTGATGCGCATGCCCGTGGTGCACTGCGCCCAGAGCTACCTAGGGGAGGCCACCATTGATGCCCTGCGCAAGGAAATAGGGCTGCTGCAGGGGTAGGGGAAATACATCAATCAACGGCCTGCCATCTTAAGAACGACTTTGCAGGTCCGAAAGGCAATTACTAAATCTAGAGCAACGCTAAATTTCTTTAAATACCAAAGATCATAGGACAACTTAACCTCACTATCTTCAACGCTAGACGCATAGGGCGCACAAACCTGGGCCCACCCGCTTAAGCCCGGGGGCATCCAATGCCGCTTTCTGTAATGTTGAATAGATTCCTCGAGCCTATGCTCAAATTCTGGCCGCTCTGGCCTTGGCCCGATCAGGCTCATATCACCCCTGATTACGTTTATAAGCTGGGGCAACTCATCTAATCTAGATTTGCGAAGCCAGCGACCAATTTTGGTAATACGACTATCATTAATAACGGTCCAGCTGGCTGGGGCTACTGGACTAGAAACTACCATGGTTCGCAGCTTGTAGACCTCAAAAGGCCTACCCAGAAACCCGCTACGGATCTGTCTATAAAAAATTGGCCCCCTATCTTCAAGCCAGATCAAAAGAGTAGCGATTAAAATCAATGGCGACATCGCAAAAAGCAGCCCCAATGACAAAAATATATCTGCAGCCCGCTTTAATTGACGACTTAGAGAGATGGTATCGGCCCAAGGGATTTCATCTTGGCTCACATCACTCTCAGACAGAAAAGAAGGTGGCAATCGCTGAAGGTATTTCGACGCCAAGGCAATTGGGGTGGTCAGGGTGACTTCTCGCGATTCCTGAGCCCTCAGCTCCTCTAGCCAAGGAAGCAGCTTGAGATCGGCTAGCAATGCTGGCGAGATAGCCACAATCTTTGGAGATTCGAAAGCCACCGCCTCAGGCCCAGAAAGCCACTGAAGCGTGCCTCCATTCGATTGATTCCATATTTTCATGATCTCTGAAGCCTCCTGCTCAGGAGCCACAAGCAGAAAGCTAGGGTCTATGAGGATTAAGGTCGATTGTCGAATGGCAAACCTCACCAACATGGCCCAAATAGTTGCTGGCAACAACCAAGCGACCTGATGGCTGCGATAAACTATCCACACGCTTTCAGGGGGATTTACTAATCCACGCAGGATTACAACCGAAACAAGGGTGGCAATAAGGCAGAGACCGCTACGCTGAAGCAAGATCGACCGGGCCAATCTGCGCCAAGCAAGAATTGAATAGGTGCCCAGAAGCCAGTTCCAAAATAAATAAACCAAGCTGCTCGTGGCGATCCAGCCCAACTGTCCTTGCAGCGAAAGCGAGGTATGGACCAACAGTGCCAGGAGACCAAGGCCCAGGCCCAGCAAATCTAGGCATACGCACAACAAAAGCCTCAGTCGTGGGCGACTCCCAACCACAGACACGGAGCGAATTAATAAAAACTAGCTTGCTGACTGGCCTCAGCCCAAGGACCGCAAACAGGATGGACAAACCAAAAGCGGATGAAGAGATTCGAACTCTCGACCCTCTCCTTGGCAAGGAGATGCTCTACCACTGAGCTACATCCGCAGACATCGACCAAGTCGACCAGTGGATCATGCACGACGGAAGGCCCCTCGGTCAAACCCCACAAGCTCCGGCAGGATGGCCCCATGCTCAAGGCACTTCAGGCCGACCTGGCGATCATTAAGCAGCGAGATCCAGCGGCTCGGGGCACGCTGGAAATCTTGCTCTGCTATCCGGGGCTCCATGCCCTGACTCTGCATCGCTTTAGCCATTGGCTGTGGGGCAGCCGCCTGCCCCTGCTGCCCCTAACGGCCAGGCTGTTGGCCCAGTTGGGCCGATTTATCACGGGGATTGAGATCCACCCCGGGGCCCGGATCGGCCAGGGCGTATTTATCGACCACGGCATGGGGGTGGTGATTGGTGAAACGGCGGTGATCGGCAACCAGTGTTTGCTGTATCAGGGGGTCAGCCTTGGAGGCACGGGCAAGGCCCACGGCAAGCGCCACCCAACCCTGGGGGAAAACGTGGTGGTAGGTGCCGGCGCCAAGGTGCTGGGCGCGATCAGGGTGGGGGCCAACACCCGCATTGGGGCCGGCTCGGTGGTGGTGAAGGATGTGGCCGCCGACAGCACGGTGGTGGGCATTCCAGGCCGAGTGATTCACCAAAGCGGCGTGCGCATCGATCCCCTGGCCCACTCGGCCCTGCCCGATACGGAGGCCAATGTGATTCGCAACCTGATGGAGCGCATCGATGCCCTGGAAGGCGAGCTGGCCCGCACCCAAACCTGCCTGCGGGAGCTGGCGGCTGGCCGGCCACTAATGGAAGACTGCCGGGGCGCAGCCCAAAACCTCAAGGACCGGGAGATCCTTGAGTTCCTGGGCGACAATCCCGGCGTTACCAGCTGAGAGCAGCTCCCGCGCCATGGCATGCACCTCCGGATCCTTGATGTTCATGCCCGTGGGGCCGCCTGGGTAGAAATCACGGTTACTTCACCCAGGCTCACGCACCACAACTTGCTGCCATCCCCAACAAGATCCGGCGCTAACTTGCCGCCATGGATGACAAGCTGCCTGCACCACAATCTGCGCCACTGCGCGATCTGCTGCGCCAGAAGCTGGTGGACAGCTGGCAGGCGCCCCTGCCTCAACTGACCCGGCGTGACACCTGGATCCCCAGGATCCCCGGCAAAACGCTTGCCGTCATCGGCATGCGCCGCAGCGGCAAAACGTCACTGCTCTGGCAGGAAGTGGCCCGGCGGTTGGAGGCGGGTACGGAGCGCAACTGGCTGCCGATGCTGTCGCTGGAAGACGAGCGCCTGATGGCCCACAACCCAGGGGTGGAGCTGCTCGACCAACTTCTCGAGACCTATTTCCAACTGCAGCCCCAGGCTCGGCAAGCGGGAGCGCAGCGGGGCTGCCTGTTCCTCGATGAGATCCAGCGCATTCCCGGCTGGGAGGGATTCGTGCGGCGGGTCATGGACAGCGAACCGATCGACGTGGTGGTGAGTGGCTCGTCTGCGGAGATGCTCTCCAGTGAAATCGCCAGCAGCCTGCGGGGGCGCGCCATGGAGGCGGTGGTGTATCCCTTCAGCTTCCGGGAGTGCCTGCGCCACGCGGACCTGGAGCCTGACCAGCCCAGCACGCACTGGAGCAGCGCCGAACGCTCACGGCTGGCCCATCAGCTGGAGCTCTATCTGCAGTGCGGCGGCTTCCCCGAGGTGCAGGGGCTTGAGGAGCGCAGCCGCCGGCTGCTGCTGGGCAGCTATGTGGACAGCACCGTGCTGCGCGATGTAATCGAGCGCCACGCCATCCGCCAACCCCTGGCGTTGCAGTGGCTGGTGCGACAACTGCTTGGCAACGGCGGCGGCGGCTTCAGCCTCAATAAGCTGCACGGAGCACTGAAAAGCCAGGGCTTGGCGATCAGTAGAGAGCACTTGGCCGAGCTAGTTCTGCATCTGGAGAGCGCCTTCCTGATCCGCTGCGTCGGCGTGGTGGGGGGTTCGCTGCGGCGCCAGATGACGCTGCCCCGCAAGGTGGTTCCGATCGATCCGGGCCTGCTACCGCTATATGAGCTGGAGGGCCGTCGCAACCAGGGGCATGCGCTGGAAACGGTGGTGCTGCTGGAGTTGCAGCGGCGGGGTGCGGAGGTGGGCTACCTGCGCACCGGCGGCGGCTTTGAGGTGGATTTCCACGCCCGCTTCCCCGATGGCCGTCGCGCCCTGATCCAGGTGTGTGCGGATCTGAGCGATGACAGCACCCGCCAGCGGGAGCTCCGGGCGCTACTGAAGGCCCTAGAGGAGCCGGGGGCACGCGGAGCTCGGGCGATGGTGATCTCCCTTGACGCGCGGGCTCCGCAAGGCGAATGGCCAGAAACGGTGGCCTGGCACAACGCGGTGGCCTGGCTGCTGGAGCATTGATATGCGGGCTCAGCGTCAATGGCGCGTCCAGACAGAGATCAATGTCAGAGCCCGGTTGATACCGGCCCATGGCCCGCGAGCCGAACAGCCAAATCGCCTCAAGCTGGGGCTGGGCTGTGAGCAGATCCAACAGCTTGTGGGCCGGACGCTCGGGGATCCCAGGGAGAAGCGCTGTGCTGATCTCTTATGGAGGAATGCAATGACCGGCCCCCGCCCCAACCGGTAAACTGACCAAAGTGCTGGCCGACCCGCCTCAATGCTCAAGCTCCTGCTGGGTGATCCCAATGCCCGCAAGCTGAAGCGTTACCAGCCCCTGGTTTCCGACATCAACCTGCTGGAGGAGGAGATCGCGCCCCTCTCAGACGACGAACTGAGGGGCCTCACCGTGGAGTTTCGAGGCAAGCTCGCCGCCCTGCAGCTGGAGTGTCAAAACCGGGGTCTGGGCATTGAGGCCACCCTCGAGCGGGAGCGCAAGGTGCTCGATGAGCTGCTGCCCCAGGCCTTTGCCGTGGTGCGAGAGGCCGGCAAGCGGGTGCTGGCCATGCGCCACTTCGATGTGCAGTTGATCGGCGGCATGGTGCTGCACGAGGGCCAGATCGCCGAGATGAAAACCGGTGAAGGCAAAACCCTTGTAGCCACCCTGCCGGCCTACCTCAACGCCCTTTCGGGCCGGGGCGTGCACGTGGTGACGGTCAACGACTACCTGGCGCGCCGCGACGCCGAGTGGATGGGCCAGGTGCATCGCTTCCTGGGCCTTTCGGTGGGCCTGATCCAGCAGGACATGGACCCCGCCACCCGACGGACCAACTACAACTGCGACATCACCTACGCCACCAACTCGGAGCTGGGCTTCGATTACCTGCGCGACAACATGGCGAGCGACATCGCCGAGGTGGTGCAGCGCCAGCCCAACTACTGCGTGATCGACGAAGTCGACTCGATCCTGATCGATGAGGCCCGCACCCCCCTGATCATTTCCGGCCAAATCGAGCGGCCCCAGGAGAAATACCAAAAGGCGGCGGAGGTGGCGGCTGCCCTGCAGCGCTCTGAGGAGATGGGCAAGGACGGCATCGACCCGGAAGGCGACTACGAGGTGGATGAAAAGCAGCGCAGCTGCACCCTCACCGATGAGGGCTACGCCAAGGCCGAGCAGCTGATTGGAGTCCTTGATCTGTTTGATCCCGCCGACCCATGGGCCCACTTCATCACCAATGCCCTCAAGGCCAAGGAGCTTTTCGTTAAGGACGTCAATTACATCGTGCGCGTTAGCGATGCGGTGATCGTGGATGAATTCACCGGGCGGGTGATGCCCGGGCGCCGCTGGAGTGATGGCCAGCACCAGGCGATCGAGGCCAAGGAGAGTCTGCCGATCCAGCCCGAAACCCAGACCCTCGCCTCGATCACCTATCAAAACTTTTTCCTGCTCTACCCGCGCCTGGCCGGCATGACCGGCACCGCCAAAACCGAGGAGGTGGAATTCGAGAAGACCTACAAGCTCGAGGTCACGATCGTGCCCACCAACCGGCTGCGCTCCCGCGCCGATTGGACCGACCAGGTGTACAAAACCGAACCCGCCAAGTGGCAGGCGGTGGCCAATGAAACCGCCGCCATCCACAAAGATGGCCGGCCCGTGCTGGTGGGTACCACCAGCGTTGAGAAAAGCGAGCTGCTCTCGGCCCTGCTGGCGGAGCAGGAAATCCCCCACAACCTGCTTAATGCCAAGCCGGAAAACGTGGAGCGGGAGGCCGAAATCATTGCCCAGGCTGGCCGCTCCGGTGCCGTGACCATCGCCACCAACATGGCTGGCCGGGGCACCGACATCATTCTCGGCGGCAACAGCGACTACATGGCCCGCCTCAAGGTGCGCGAGCAGTTGCTGCCCCAGCTGGTGC
>NZ_JAGQBV010000085.1:0-6215 GCF_024345815.1 Cyanobium sp. HWJ4-Hawea
TGGGCCATGAAGCGCACCGCACTCAGGACGGCCAGGCCCACGCAGAGGGGGCAATGGGTAATCGACATGGCCCGCTTCCCTCGATAAATCCACCATGACAGGCCATGCTGGTTCTGGAGGGCGGCTGAAATAAATCGCGTCCCAAAACCTTCCTGGAGACTCGCCGGTGCTGCGGCTCAGTGAGCTGAAATTACCCCTTGACCACAGCGAGGTGGAGCTCAAGGCTGCCATCTGCAGGCGATTGGGGATCACACCTGACCAACTCAGGACTCACCAGTTGGTGAAGCGCAGCGTGGATGCCCGCAAACGCCAGCAGCTGGCCCTGGTTTACAGCTTTGATCTCGAACTAGAGCTCAGCCCAAAAGCCGAAGCGAAGCTGCTGCAGCGCTTCCGGGGCGACCCCCACCTAAAAGCCAGTCCAGACACCCGCTACCGCCTGGTTTGCGAGCCAGCGGAATTGGCATGCCCACCACTGCTGCGTCCGGTCGTAATCGGGGCTGGACCCTGCGGTTACTTCGCCGCCCTATTGCTCGCCCAGATGGGCCTAAAACCGCTACTCCTGGAGCGCGGTAAGGCCGTAAAGGAGCGCAGCGCCGACACCTTCGGGTTTTGGCGCGGCAAATTGCAATTCAATCCCGAATCCAACGCCCAATTTGGCGAGGGCGGGGCGGGCACCTTCTCCGACGGCAAGCTCTACAGCCAGGTGAGTGAAGCCAAGACCTATGTGCGCAAGGTGCTGGAGGAACTAGTGGCGGCCGGGGCCAATCCGGAGATCCTCACCCTGCACCACCCCCACATCGGCACCTTCAAATTGGCCACCGTGGTGCGGGGTCTGCGCAGCCGCATCGAGGAGCTCGGCGGAGAGGTGCGATTTGAAGCCAGGGTCGATCGGCTCGAGCGCTGCCAGGCCAGCCGGGCCATCCAGGCGCTAGTGCTGGCCAGTGGCGAGCGGATCGCCGCCAACCAGGTGGTGATGGCTATCGGCCACAGCGCCCGGGACAGCTTCGCCATGGTCCAGGCGGAGGGCATAGCCATGGAGGTAAAACCCTTTGCCGTGGGTTTGAGGATCGAGCATCCCCAACCGCTGATTGATCGGGCCCGCTGGGGACCCGCCGCCGGCCACCCGAAATTGGGTTCGGCAGAATACAAACTTGTGCACCACTGCACAGGCACCAACAGCTCTGGGCGCAGTGTTTACAGCTTCTGCATGTGCCCTGGGGGATTGGTGGTAGGTGCTACTTCAGAGCCGGGGCGGGTGGTAACCAACGGCATGAGCCAACACTCCCGAAACGAGCGCAATGCCAACAGCGGCCTTGTGGTGACCGTGAATGGGGCCGATCTCGAGCCCTATGGGGCCTATCCGGGCGATCCCCTGGCCGGGGTCGCCTTCCAGCGCCACTGGGAAGCCCAGGCATTTGTGGCCGGAGGCGGCAACTACAAAGCGCCGGCCCAAAGGCTGGGCGATTTTCTAAGGGGTGAGGCCTCTAGCCCCGACAGCAGCGAAGCAGTTAAGCCCTCCTATCAACCAGGAGTGAGTTTTGGCAGCCTGGAAAACTGCCTACCCAGTTTTGTAATTGCGGCGATTCGAGAGGCCCTGCCAGCCTTCTCCAAAAACATTCCCGGCTTCCTGATGGAAGGGGCCGTGCTGACCGGCGTCGAAACCCGCACCTCCTCACCGGTGCGCATCCCCAGGCACAAAGAAACCCTGGAGTGCATAAACACCCCAGGGCTATATCCGGCAGGAGAGGGGGCTGGCTATGCCGGCGGAATCCTCTCAGCTGCCATTGATGGGATCAAGGTGGCAGAGCAGGTCGCCCTGGCCCAGATCACTCTTCGTCGTCTTCAGCGCCAAGGGGAACCAGGCGAATCTGCTTGCGACCAAGCTTGATTTCGAATTCATCGCCGGGCTTGAGATCCAGCATGGCGGTGTAGGCCTTGCCCACCATCAGGTTGCCGTTGAACTGCACCTTGGTGCTGTAGCTCAACTTGCGACCGCCCTTGCCAGTTTTGCCTACGCCGGCAAAATCCAGACCCTTAGCCCCAAGCAGGGCTTCATAGAAAGCGGTGAAATTGAGGCGTTCGCTGCCGTCTTTTTTGCTGGAAACGTAACCGCAGGCGCGAACCAAATCAGATTTACTGATATCGCCCATGTCCTTGACCTTAGCCAAGAGTTCAGATCCAGTGAGCATTTTTCCTAGATATGCAACCTTCGCATTATGTCACCCCATTGCCATTACTCGCAAGTGGGCCATAGCTCAAAAACAAAAATAATTAAATTCTTGCCGACTCAAGCCTGGGAAACAATGCCACTCCATTGCACAGCCTTCACCTGGTCACGGCGCCAGGAATGAAATAGCAGGGGTTCAGTAGCAGTACTGAGGGGGCATATCGCTATCTGATTGGACCCAACTCCGAGGTGGATAAGTTGTTGGCGGGCCGCGGAGCGAATGTCGAGGCGGTCATGGCCGGCGAGGCCATCGGCCTGCAGGCCGCCGCACTCGGCCAAGTCGGCCAGGGCCTGGTCCAAGGGGATGGGTTCTGCCTCTGAGGGGCGCAGGGCCAGGGCCACCTGCTCGCTTACGGACCGCTGCACCTGGTAGTCAGCAGCCGCAATGGCTGGTCCGAGGGCCACCAACAAATCCGAACTGCGGGAACCAGAAACAACCAAAGCCCCTACCGCCAGCTCCAGGATCCGACCTGCCACCCCCCGCCAGCCGGCATGGCAAGCGGCGGCATGACCCGTGGCCGGGTCGGCCAGGAGTACGGGCGTGCAATCGGCTCCACAGACCCACAAACTCTGGCCACCCCCATCACTGACCAGGCCATCGGCCTCCGGCCAGGGGGCACAGCTGGCCTGGCTAGCGGGGATCACCAAGGCGCTGTGCACCTGCTGGGGGCGATGCACACTCACGCCAGCACTCACATAGCCGGCCAAAACTTCTGGGGTGCGGCCCTGCCATTGGCGGGTAAAAAAGCCGTGCTCAAAATCAGCGAGCAGATCTGATTGGAGGTAGTAGCCGCCGTAGCAGCCCACCCAGGTCCAATCCTCCAGCTGGTTGAACTCGAGGTCGGGGCGATCAAAGGGCGGATCGACTGCTTCAGCCATTAGGCATCGGGCAGGTCCCGCAGGAGCCAAAAGCCCTCAAAGCGGGTTTCCTCAGCATCGGCCTGAATTGCCACAAACTGCAGGCCCCCGGCCCGCTGCCGCGAATCGGCAAAGGCCTGGGCAGCGGTCTTGGCCTCACTCGCCTCCAGGTTGGTAAGCAGCCATCTGTCCTCCAGGCCTGCCTCCAGCACCAGCTGCTGGTCAGCGATTTCCAGTCGCACTGGCTCCAGGCCTGCCATCCAGCCGGCCATGGCCAGGGAGCGGCTGGCACTAAAAAGCCTGATTCCCGGCACCGGTGCCTCCGGATCCAGGCCTTCAGGCAGGGGGACCAGTCCCTGGAAACCCATCTCCCAGTCGAGGGCCTCGGCCAGGTCCTTGAGGGGCAAGGTTGCCCAGGCCCAACGGTCGCCCCGGGCCGCCTCGGGCAAGGGCACCGCAACGGCACGAATGGGCAGGGGTGCTGGGGCCAATGGGCCCGCCATGTACCCCTCCTCGAGGGGGTAAACCTCCCGCTCCCGCTCCTGCAACCAATTCACCAGGGCATAGCAGCGGCGACTGGGCACCAGCTCAAGGGCCAGGCCCTCGGCGGCCCGTTGGACCATCGTGCGCATCGATCCCCGCCAGCAGCGCAGGCGGCGGGGGGCGGCAAAGCCCTGGTCGTTGGCTTCCCCAAAGGCCTGCTCAAGGGCCTCTCTTAGCCAGATCGAGTTGACGCTGGTGGCTGGGCAAGCTTTGACGAAACGGAAACAGGGATCCTCTGATCCCACCTCAGGGGTGGAGCTAATCAACAGCTCCCAGCGCTTCTTGCCATCGCTCTCCAGGATTGGCCTGGAGTAGTAATCAAGCTCCCAATCGGGGCCCCAATCCCCTGAGCTCATCCGGCCGCCTGTTCGTGCTGGCGCAGCACGGAGCGGGCCCGGTTGGCGCGGTCTGCAGCCTCAGCCATCACCTTGTCTTTTTCGATCAGCAATTCACCGGGCTGACCCTCCAGCAGGGCCGTATTCAGGGCAATGCGGCCGCGGCCTGGATCCAGGTCGGTAATTAGGGCCTTAACCCGGTCTCCCTGGTTGAACACTTCGCGAATGTCGCGCAACTGCCCACCTGAGATCGAGGACTGGTGCAGCAGCCCACTGACTCCGCCCAGGTCCACAAAGAAGCCATAGGGCTTCACCGACACCACCAGCCCCTCGACCAGTTGGCCCACCTCCAGTTCGGCAAATTTGGCAGCAGTGGTTGCCTTCTTTTCAGAAAGCACCAACTTGCGGGTTTCCGGATTCACCTCCAGGAAGGTGACCCCCAGGGTTTTGCCCACCAGGGCCTCATGGTTTTCACCTTCCAGCAGCTGGGAGCGGGGAATAAAGCCCCTCAGACCCTCCAAATCACAGGTCAAACCGCCGCGATTAAAGCCGGTGACCTTGACCTGCACAACCTTGGCGTCCTTCTCCATGACCCGCAGCTTTTCCCAGCTCTGGCGTAGGGCCAGGGCCCGTGCACTGATGGTGACCATGCCATCTGCATTCTGTTCCCGGGTAACCAAAACCTCAATTTGCAGTCCCTTGGGGAAGCGCTCCTTGAGGTTGGTTATTACCCCCAGACCGCACTCGGCCTTGGGCATGAAGCCCGGTGCTTTGCCACCGATGTCGACATAGACACCATCACTCTCGAGGGCAATCACCACGCCACTGACCACTTCACCGGTGGTGCCAACCGGCTCGTTTTCATCGAGGGCGGAGAGGAAGGCCTCCTCGTCGAAGTCGAAGTCATCGACGCTGTGGGTGACCACATTGGTGGCCCCACCAGCACCGGCGCCAGGCAGGCTGGCCCCCTGGGACTTGGCTGAACCACTGCTCCCCTTGGCCTTGCGGCTGGAATCTGGGCCCAGCAAATCGGCCATGGTGAGGCCCTCCATGGAGCCCATCTCGAAGAGATCCTCGTCGCTGCGCTTAACCGGTGCACCGGCAGCGGCAACGGGCACCGGTGCTGGGGGCGCCAAGCGAACTGCAGGAGCCTGGCTGGAGGCCGGGGCGGTTTCTTGCTCGAGGGCCTCGGGCTGGGGCTCGTCTTTTTTGAGCATCAGCACCTGGGGCGGCTTGCGCAGGGGCGCCTGCAACTGGGGTTGCTGGGGGCGCTGCGCACCCGGGGGCACTGGCCGAGCCGAGGAAGCGGACTGCTGGTTGCCGGTTCCGGGCATCACCACATAGGGCGGGGAGCCCCACACTGTAGTGATCTGTTCTAAGGGCAATGGCGCGGGAGTTTCAGCTCGGGCAAATGCGCTGGCCCGAGGTCGCCCAGGCCGCGGCCCGGCCAGGCAGCACGGTGGTCTGGCCCTTTGGCTCCATGGAGCAACACGGGCCCCACCTGCCACTGCACACGGACAGCCTGTTTGCGGAGCGGCTGATCGACAGCGTTCTGGAACGCTTGCCAGAGAACCTGCCGATCTGGCGACTGCCCCTGCAGCCGCTTGGCTTCTCGCCTGAGCACAGGGGTTTTGCCGGCACCCTGAGCCTGCCGGCCGAGTTGCTGATTGCCCAGGTGGTGGCCGTGGGCCAGGAGCTGGCGGGCTATGGCTTCCAGCGGCTTGTCCTGTTCAACGGCCATGGCGGCCAGATCAGCTTGCTGCAGACCGCGGCCAGGCAGCTGCGCAGCTCGGTGCCCACCCTGGGGGTGCTGCCCTGCTTCATTTGGAGTGGGCCCGAGGGGATCCAGGAGTTGATTCCCGAACCGGAGCGCAGCGAAGGCCTCCACGCCGCACTGGCCGAAACAAGCCTGATGCTGCACCTGGCCCCGGGGCTGGTGGCTGCGGAACGGCCGATCGATGGCAACCAGGGCGGCCTGCCCCCCCGGGGCTGGAGCCTGGAAGGGGCAGCACCCAATGCCTGGCTTACCCGAGACCTCAGCAGCACGGGGGTGGTGGGCAACAGCTCTGGCGCCAATGCGGAGCTGGGCGCTGAGCTTTGGCAGAAACTTGGGGAAGGCTGGTTGCAACGCTTTGAGTCGTTGCTTGCCAGTGATTGGCCCCCCACCGATAGGCCTGAAGCCCGATGAGGGTGGTTACAGTCAATGCACTAATTGAGAGTGATGTCGGTATGGCAACCATTACCTCCCCAGG
>NZ_JAGQBV010000086.1:0-6213 GCF_024345815.1 Cyanobium sp. HWJ4-Hawea
GAAGAGAATTTGGCTCTAATTGGGCAAATGCCACTGCCAGATTCAGCCTGCCCGATGTCTATGGGAACCTCACGGATCCCATGAGCGGATTTTTTACCCTTCACCTGAATAGGGTCATGGGCCTGATAAGGGGAGTTGATGTCAACGGGTTCAAGTTCCTCTATGAGCTATTGGCCGTTAGCAGGGGCAGCCTGCGCGTGAGAGATGTCCCCTTAACTTTTCAGCCGCGTCACTATGGCAGTTCAAAATTAGATTTGGCAATCTTCTGGGACTTTTTGATTTCAATTTTGCATAGCCTTAGTTTTCGAATCCTGCCAAGAAGGGCCATAAGTTTTGCGATTGTAGGAGCAAGCGGGGTGGTGGTTCAATTAATGGTTACCCAGCTATTAATGCTTGATCAGCGCATCGCATTCGAGAAGGCTTTGCCATGGGCTGTTATTACAGCTGCCACCTCAAATTACCTTGTAAACAATGCATTGACCTTTAGATTTCAGAGGCTTAAGGGGCTTGGCTTAGTTCGTGGCTTAATTAAGTTTCTGCTGGTGGCTTCCCTGCCCGTAGTTGCGAATGTTGGGGTTGCTTCTGCATTCCATCGATTTGTTTCTAGTGATCTGGTTGGAGCTCAAATGGCAGGGATATTAGTTGTGTTCGTTTGGAATTATGCCGCTTCTAGCCGGTTTGTTTGGAACACCCCCTAGGAAGTCCATGATCAATTCTCTCGGTAAATGGTGTGAGGTTGAAGGACGTCGACCTGCACTAGCTGGCTTTTTGGCTTTGCTTGGTTTATGCATCTTGGTCTTTTGGAACCAGCTGGGAAGCTTGGGCTTGATGGATAAAACTGAGGGTTTATTTGTTGAGATTCCTCGACAAATGCTGCTCTCTGGAGACTGGATCACCCCCAGATGGAATGGCGAAACCTTTTTCGACTACCCAGTCTGGGGCTACTGGATGGTTGCCCTCAGCTTTCGTGTATTTGGTGTGACGGAATGGGCGGCTAGGTGTCCAACAGCCTTATCAGCCACGGTCACGGTTTTGGCCCTTTTTGGGATTGTCTTGAGGTTGGGATCCCGGGAGGAGTCGAGTCGCAATCGCGTTGGCAGAGCAACCTTGGCAGGCACCTTGCTTGCCCTTTCACCGGGTTGGATTGGTTGGGCCAGGGCTTCAGTTACAGATATGTTTCTTGCAAGTGCCATTTCCCTGGCTCTGTTGGGCTTTCTTCTGGCCTACTTAGCTGGATCTTGCCTGAACCAGCGAAAAATCGGTCATGTCACCTTGGCATTATTTTGCGGCATTGCAGTGATGGCAAAGGGGCCCGTGGGCCTGTTGCTGCCAGGTTTAGTAATCATTGGTTTTTTGTTTCTAAAAGGTCAACTTTTCTCTGAGATTCGCGCTACTCCTTGGATTCCGTTGGTTTCCCTCTTCCTTGGGGTAACACTGCCTTGGTATGTGGCGGCTACCCAGGCAAATGGGTGGGAGTTTTTACAACGTTTTATTGGATATAGTAATTTTCAGCGCTTCACGTCTGTTCTTTATTCTCACCCAGGACCACCATGGTTCTATTTGCCTTGGTTGCTTTTATTGATGTTGCCATGGTCCCTGTTTTTGCCGGTCGCACTGGTCAGGCTTCGCTTTTGGCAGCTCAGCAAATGGAGGCAAAATAGATCGGAAAGCGATGTTGCATTGTTTGCTGTGCTGTGGATAACATTGATCTTTCTTTTCTTTTCTTTGGCTTCAACTAAGCTCCCCGGCTACATATTGCCAGTTCTACCGGCTGGTGCATTGACGGTTTCTCTCCTGTTTCAGCCATTTCAACCCGATCGTCCATTTGGCAGAGGCCTGGTAATTACTGGCTGGATCAACTCTGGCCTATTGGCTGTTTCTTCATTGGCGATTGTCCTACTGCCGCGATTTCTACGTCCCATTCCTGATTTCCCCAATTTTAATCGGGCGCTTCTTAGCGCTCTGAACCCTGTTGCAATCAGCATTTACCTCGCCCTACTCTCGGGCGCAATAATATTTCTCTCGATAAGGCCAGGTCGTCTTCCGTTTATTTGGGTTCCAAACGCAGTCGTGCTGCTATCTGCCATTACCTTTTCCCTACCTTTAGTTTCTCCAATAGTCGATCGAGAACGCCTTAAGCCAGTGCGTGAACTTGCCCGTATTGCTGGTGATATTTCAGCACCAGATCAACCCATTGTTGTTGTTGGTTTCAAACGCTATAGTTCCATTTTTTATTCGAATAGAAGCGCTTTATTTGTGCGAAAGTCTGATCAGGTTTTTGAGGCTTATATTGGTAAGCAGGCCGCCTTGAAAAACGAACCGGAGTTTGATAGTAGATCTATTAACAGTGATCAGTCAGTTTTAGTTTTGGGCACCGGTAGGGAGTTGAAGGAATTTGGCTTTTCTGGTGAGGGGTTTGGCCTTAATTCCTTGGCTTACCCCTATTCAATCTCCTTATATGGAGAGACCTGTAGTCTCATCGCCCGACGAAGTTCACATTTGCTGATCAGATGTCCCCTGCAAGTATTTTTTAAGCACTAGGACTGATCATTATTTAATAATCATTTTTTCGTAGCATGAAAACAAGGCTGGACTGGAATCTTTCTGCACTTAGGAGTTGGATCCACGGCAATCCCCTTTTGGCCCTAGTGGCGGCCATTGCCATGGTGAGGTTGGCAATGTTGGCTACATATCCCCTTATGGATACCACTGAAGCTCGCTATGCCGATATTGCTCAAATTATGGCCGATAAGAATGATTGGATAACCCCGTGGTTTCGGCCTGGTGTTCCATTCTGGGGTAAGCCACCGTTGTCATTTTGGGCTACCGTCATTAGCTTTAAGTTATTCGGTGCTAACGAGTTTACTGCCCGCTTTCCCCATTGGATTCTGGGGATAATTGGTGGTTGGTTTGTCTGGGATCTTGGCATTCGTCGCTCAAAACGGGAGGCCGTCATAGCTATCTCCTTGTTAAGTGGATGTTTGATTTATTATTTTGCTTCTGGTGCAGTAATGACCGACATGGCCCTAACCCTTGGGCTAGTTGTATCAATGTGGAGCTTTTGGTTGAGTGTCCAATCTGCTTCTGAGTATCCTCGAAGCGGTGGTGTTATTTGGTTATTTTTTGTTAGCTTGGGTTGGGGTTTATTGGCAAAGGGACCCCTGGCCATAGTACTTGCCTTTCTTGCCATAGGTGCCTGGCTACTTTTCAATCGATCATTTTTCCCTGCTGTAGTTAGATTGCCCTGGATCAGAGGTCCCCTACTTAGTCTTTTGGTTGCAGCTCCCTGGTATTGGGCAGCCGAGGCTAAGACCCCTGGCTTTCTAAATTACTTTTTGATTGGGGAGCATATCAATCGCTTCCTAGTCCCCGGCTGGAATGGGGACTTGTATGGCAATGCCCATCATCATGCCCATGGAACTATATGGATATATTTGATTTACATGCTCATCCCTTGGACAATCCTGCTTCCACTTTTTCTCTTCTACCGTAATCGCAGATTGAGTTTGCCGATCTCCCAGCATCAAGCTCCATTTGCTGTTGCGGGCGACGACGGCTGGAGAAACTATTTGCTTTGTTGGGGCTTAGCACCTGCCGTATTTTTTACTTTCTCTAGAAATATCATCATGCCCTATGTATTGCCAGGCATCCCGGCGTTGGCCTTGCTAGGTGGTTACTATCTTGTCCGCTTTGATCCTGCAAGGGTTGATCGGCTGCTTACCCTCGGCTTGAGAATCATATTGATCGGCTCTTTACTATTCATGCTTGTTTTCCCGTTGACAGGTTACGGTGAGCGTAAATCACAACGATCACTAGTTAATGTATATTCACGATTAAGTCAACCTGGATCCCGTTTGGTTTACTGGGATCAATATCCATTTTCGGCTGGATTTTACAGTAGGGATAGGGTGGTTTCCGTTTTTGACAAGCAACAACTTACGGCCCAGCTTGATCAGCCTGGTCGTTTGTATCTGGCATTGGGACGTGGTGATCAATCCCTTCTTCAGAGTTCGGAATTTGTTGGTAAGTTTGACAGGATCAAGGATTTTCGCCGTTATTCCCTGTATCGTGAAAGTATTGCTTCAGCTAAGACTTAAGCCCATGTTTGCAGACCTGGGGAAATATGGATTGGTGGGCGTGCTTGCCGCTCTACTGCATGCGTTTATATTATTAGCTCTTTCGGGATTGGGTTTTTATTTGCCGCTGGCCAACCTGCTGGCTTTGCTATCAGCTTCAATCTGGAGTTTTGTTGCTCACTCCAGATTTAGCTTTAAGAAGCAAACCGGTGGTCGTCTTTTCCCCAGGCCTTGGCTCGCACTGCAGTTGATAGTTAACGTAGTTCTTAGCATTCTTTTGCCAATTGCTTTAGGGGCATTTGCCCGATCACTGGCTGCAACGGTCCTGTTGGTATTGACCCCAACAGTTGTAAATTACCTGGTTTGGAATTCTGCGGCTCGCCATACTGCTCGTCTACATTCTTTGCCTAAGCCTGATTTTGTCTTGCCCGTGCGTTTCCATGCTGATGATCTAGGCCTGGCAAAATTTGTCAACGAAGCAATTTTTGAGCTGTTTGATCGCCACCAACTTGATAGTGCCAGCCTGATGGTGTCCGCCCCTGCTCTTGAGCATGCCCTAGCAGGTTGGCGTAGGCGTCCCCAAATGGAATTGGCCCTTCACCTTGTGCTTACGGAGGGTCCCCCAACTGCCCCTGTCCACCTCATCCCCGATTTAGTTGATGGTAAGGGAAACCTATGTTTGGGTTTTGGTTTTTTATTAATGGCTTCCGTTATGCCCCTTTCCAGATCGCGCCGGCTTTTCCAGCAAATCGGCATTGAAATTCAGGCCCAGATTTCTAAATATAAGCAATTAACCGGCAGGACCTCTTTCTCCCTTGATGGTCACCAACACGTGCATTTGTTGCCAATTGTCTGGCGTCAATTGCTTAGGCTTCCTCCATCGATGCGACCAACTTGGATCCGCACTATTAATGAACCATGGCCGCCAGGATTGGCCTACAAATTCTGGCTTTCGGCCCTAGGCCATGGCGGCGTTGTTAAGAGCTTAGTTTTGAAATACTTGAATAGCGTCATTACACCTGTTTTGGCTACCGAGCAGATCTCTACCAATGGGTCTTTTTCAGGAGTCCTATTCACTGGCCGCATGGCCGGAGCTCCTCTTGCTGCCTGCCTCAAAAAACTTAGGCAGGTTTCAGTTTCGTCTGCTTCTACCCCTTCCCTGTTGCTAGTTCACCCGGCCTTTATTGATGGGGATCGTCCCTCAAACCTCGAGGTGATAGATCCCAGTTACCATCTGTCTCGTAGGTTTTATGCTTCACCTTGGCGCCAGAGGGAGTTCGAGTCGCTGGCCTGTTTAATCCGTAAATGAGTTGGGAATTTGGCTTACGTGACTAGAACTTTTTCTTAATCTTTCTAGACTTCTTCGGGACGCTGCCATCAACTGCTCTGACTAAATAGTTTGGTCGAGTTTTGACCTCCAGAAAGATGCGGCCGATGTACTCCCCAAGGATACCAATGCCAATCAGTTGAATACCGCCTAAAAATGTAATTGCTACAATAAGGCTTGGAAAGCCTGCCACGTCTATGCCGTAGAGCATCGTGTGGATTGCAAAGTAGATCGAGTAGAGCACGCTTGTGGCTGAAATAAATGCACCTATCCCTGACCAGACCTTCAGGGGGACCAGTGAAAAGCCAAAAATGCCATCAAGGGCATAGTTCCAGAGACTGGATAAATTCCAGGATGTTTGGCCACTACCTCTAGTTGGACAGGCATAGTAAACGTCTACATTTTCAAAGCCAATCCAGGGGAATAGCCCCTTTGAGAACCTACCCCCCTCCCTTAGTTGGGTAAGGGAATTCAGGGCCGGAGCACTCAGCAGTCGGTAATCGCCCGCCCCATCCACCAGTTGAATCGAATCGACCAGGTGGTTAAACAGTGAGTAAAACCAATGGGCACTGGTGGCCTTAATCCCCGATTCTCCCTGACGATCCCGCCGGATTGCCGTAACTATTTCTGCCCCAGCCTGGAAGGCCGCCACCATTTCAAGCAGAAGTTCTGGCGGATGTTGGAGGTCTGAGTCCATGAGAACTGCTGCATCGCACCTGCCTTTGGCAAAGTCGAGGCCGGCCAGCATTGCCGCCTCCTTGCCGAAGTTTCGGGTTAGGGAGATGAGGCTGATTTGGCAATTGATGCCTT
>NZ_JAGQBV010000087.1:0-6114 GCF_024345815.1 Cyanobium sp. HWJ4-Hawea
AAAAGCGGCAGAGTTCGGGGCAGCTGCGCACCACCTCCACCATGTGGATCGAGGGCCAGGCCGCCTCTGGGGTGATCACCATCGAGTGGCTGAGGGTGTTGCCGCGCCAGGTCTGCTTGGCCACTGTGGCGGGGATGCCGGCGTCTGTTGGCTCGATGCCCAAGAGCTGGCCATCTGAGCCATAGCGGGGGGCATAGAGCGATGGCACATACACGCCCGGCACCTGGGCCAGCTGGTGTAGGCGTTCGGCTCGGGGGGTATGCCGGCAGGCCTGGATGGCGTCGATGAAGGCTGGCAGTAGCAGTTCGCCATCGCCGAGTAGCACCACATCGAAGAAGGGGGCCAGGGGTTCGGGGTTGGCGGTGAGCACGGGCCCGCCGCCGAACACGATTGGATCGGTATCGCCTCTTTCGCTGGCCCAGATTGGGATGCGTTGCTGCTCCAGTAGCTCGAGCAGCACTGGGCCATCGAGCTCCCAGCTCAGCGACAGGCCAAAGAGGTCTAGATCGGCACCGCGACCCCTCTGGGAGCCGTGGGCCGGGTCGCCCTGGTCGGTGAACAGGCGGCGCACATCCACATCGGAGCGCTGGGCCAGGGTGGCCCAGACCACCTGGTAGCCCAGGCTTGTGATCCCCACTGTGTAGGTGCTGGGAAAGGCCAGCACCGCTTTAAGCGCTCCAACCTGGGGCTGGGCCGGTTCAAACAGCAGGGTTTCCTGGTTCAGGGGTGGAGGCTAGTTGACTGCTCCCAGACTGACACCAGGGCAGCTTGAACCATAGGCTGGATGCTGGTTGAATTTGCATCAACTTCGGCAATTCAGCAGCATCAGCAGGGCGTTGCTTTGACGTAACGAGGTACTTTTATGAGTTATAGTGATTGTGTTGATCTAGTTGGGTCGGCACGCTTTTTCTGTCAAAAATAAGAGTTGTACCGCATTCACAGCGAAGAAGAAGAGTGGATTTTAGAGTTGGCTTGAAATAGTTCGAACTATTTAAATGCTTTTAATCTTTTAGGTATAAAGCTTAATAGGTTGGGAGGATATTTAAGTAGCGATTATGTTTCGCCATCGTCGTATTGCTATTTAAGAATTTGAGCTGCCGTAAAATAGGACAGAGTGCTACCGATCGATGCGAATGGCTGGCCTCCGTCAAAAATCCCTGTATTGGCTTCACCTGCGACTGATGTGGGCCCTAAAGCACTACCTTGTAAGGTTGGTTCAAATGTCTGCCAGATAGCGTTGTCTGAAAATTGCCCGTTCTTCAGGCGGTGTATGTAAGCATTTCCACCATAGATTTCTCCATTGGTTTTGACAGCAAAGAAAGGTGCCTGATAAACATCATCCCCCATATGGTATATGCCTTGAAAATGTGTAATGACACTTGAATATCTGTTATTGTCATTATTATAATTATAATAATGAATATTGGTTGCTATGCCGGTAATTGGGTCAATGTCGGCAAGCATGCCATGGCCCAGGGCGGCATCAGGCAAAATTTTGGCGACCCTAGCAATAGCATTGACCATATTTCTATTACGTAAGAATCTTCGAGAGTAGGAAGCCCCCCCTGAAACTGTGTAGGTATTGTTACCATTTTCCCAAATGCCAAAAGTGCTGTGGTATGTGGCATTGTCTGAGTAAGTTATGTTGGTTTGTTTATTGGTCAGTGGGTTGAAAACAAAAGAACCAGCTCCTGGTCCAACATTAATTGTAAGCCCAATCGGGCCACCGCTTGTGGTGTAGTTGCCGGCTACATATCCTCCATCAACACTATGGAGATAGGTATAATTGGCAGGAGAATTATTTTTTGTTGTAGCCTGAAAATTTTGAAAGCCTTTTGTAATTGCACCCGAGGTATCACCATTGAGAGCTGAGATGTCACCTTTGTAATACCAACCAGTTGTAACCCCAGAAGAATTAATCCAAGTTCCTGTCAGTGCCACATCCCCGATGCCACCAGGGCCGGTTCCTGCTGTGAGAATATCTGGCCCGTAAGCAGAGGTCTGCTGTGGATTCCATGTTGAAGGAACTGAAAAGTTGTACCAAGTGCCGCTGCCACTTCCACTGGATGTGGATGATCCATCGATGGCGCCTATATAAAGGGCTCCATAGCCCGGAGGGGCAAGGCCGTCTCCTGTTGTTCCGGCCAGAAGGTATGAGTTAGGAGATAGATGGTTTTTCTTGATGCCTTGCAGCGAATTGGCGGTGCTGTCAATGGTGACTGATGTCGAGACAAACGGCTGAAAGAAGGTTGGGTTTGACATTTTATGCTTATTTTGAGATTTACACTAGCACCCATGACTTTTTAAGTCAATTGATTCGTATGCAGTGGGTATCCGATGCGGTGACCGCCAGGAAGGATGACGCCGATGCTGCTGCTCAGGCAGCCATCGTAAATGTAGGTTTTTTGGCGTTGTTTTCCTCAGGTGGTGGTGGATTGATCCAAACCACTTTTGGTTGATGCCAGCTACGCGTTGATCGTGACCAGCGGCGCGGGTTTTGCTGCCGTGCCTGCTCGTAGACAACAGCCCGGTGACGGCAGATCTCCATGGCATCTCCACAGTGACGCCCCATTTGCGCCACTGTGGCGCCGCTACGGCTATTTGTCAGCAGCGCATTGACGTCTATGAGAAGGCCCGCCGGGCTAATTCATCGCGTTGGAGCAGGCAGATCCGCTGTTGGCGTCAACCGGCAGAAGTGTGGATCAACAAGCCACCAGAGGAACCCAATTCAATTCAGCCACTACCCTTAATCCTGGCCGCCTGAGCGGCAGCCGAGGAGTGGCACCTTTCCTGAAAGTCACCGCGCCAGGCCATTCTGTTCCCAGCTCAAAGACAGACCAAACAGATCGAGATTGGGGCTCCGACATCCTTGGGAGTCGTGGGCCGGGTCGCCCTGGTCGGTGAACAGGGGGCGCACATCCAGATCGTTGAGCTGGGCCAGGCTGGCCCAGACCACCTGGTAGCCCAGGCTGGTGATCCCCACTGTGTAGGTGCTGGGAAAGGCCAGCACCGCTTTAAGCGCTCCAACCTGGGGCTGGGCGGGTTCAAACAGCAGGGTTTCCTGGTTCAGGGCTGGGACTGCTTACACAAGTGTTTGCGCTGCGAGTAAGTAAGGCTGAATATCGCTGGTTGATGCAAATGGTGGCGGTGGATTTGCGCCTGAATTGAAAACACCTGTGTTTCCATCGCTAGCGGCTGAGGTGGTTATCAGTGCACTACCCGCACTGGTTGCTTCAAATTTTTGCCATACTGCATTCTTGGAGAATTGGCCGTTATCAAACCGCTTTATGAAGGCATTGCCGGTATAGAGTTTGCCGGTTGCGGTGGTGGCAACATAGGGAGCTTGATAAATATTGTCGCCAGCGTAGTAAATTCCCTGGAAGTGAGTAAGAATATTTCGCGACCGGCTGTTGTCGTAATTGTAATGGTGAATATTAGTTGCCGTCCCGGTTATCGGATCAACGTCTGCGAGCATGCCCTTGCCAAGGGTTGCATCTGGGAGAACAGTTTTTATCTGGGATATTGCTTTTTTGCTAAAAAGCTTGCGATCGTTGAATGAAGCTCCGCCAGAAATGGTGTAAGTACTATTGTCATTTGCCCAAATGCCAAATGTCGTGTGGTATTTGGCTCCGTCAGAATAGCTGATGTTTGTTTGGGTTTGGGAGCGGGGATTGTAAATAAATGATCCAGACCCTGGAGCAGTATTTAAAGTGAGGGCAATAACTCCGTCTGATGTAGTGTAATTGCCAACTACGTATCCTCCATCTACACTGTGCAAATATGTGTAATTTGCAGGATTTGAGGTTCCGCTGACTGTTGCCTGGAAGGATTTGAACCCATTAGAGACTGCCCCAGTCGTATCGTTACTTAATGCGGAAATACTGCCTTGGTAGTACCAGCCAATAGTTTTTCCTTGGCTGTTTAACCATGTGCCGGCCAGTGCAACATCTCCTATGCCATTGGGGCCGCTACCACTTGTGAGAATGTCTGGTCCATAGACCGATGTTTCTTGTGGTGACCATGTTGATGGCACTGAAAAGTTGTACCAGGTGCCACTTCCGCTGCCAGTTGATGTAGATGCTCCATCTATTGCTCCACTATAAAGAGCGCCATACCCTGGTGCGGCAAAGGCATTGCCTGTCGTGCCAGTTAGTAAGTAGGTGGATACAGGATTGCCTGCGGTTAAATCATTTATTTTTATGCCTTGCAACGAGTTAAGGTTTGAATCAACCGTTACCGCCTTAGAGACATAGGGCTGGCGGAATGTGGTTTTGCTTTCTAAGTTTGCCATTTTATCTTTGAAAAGTATTTTTCAAGCTTAGTTGATGAACCCGAGCGCCTTGCAATAACTGCATATTGTCTTTCTTGTTTGGCTTTGGGAACTGGGTTTTTGGCCTGTAGCTGGGCAGGTTCAAACAGCAGGGTTTCCTGGTTCAGGCGCGTCTTAGACCTCTGCCAGCACTTTGGCCTCCTGCTCGGCGCTCATTACCCGGCCCTCGTCTGCAAAGCCCGCCAGTTGGTCGAAGTTGAGGTAGCGGTAGAGCTCGGCGCTATGGGGGTCGATTTTGGCTGCTGCCACAGCCAGGTAGTCGGTTTTGGAGGGAATGCGGCCCAGCTGGGCACATACGGCGGCCAGTTCGGCGCTGCCCAGGTACACCTGGGCGCCATTGCCGAGGCGGTTGTTGAAGTTGCGGGTGCTGGTGGAAAACACCGTGGTGTTCTCCTCGACCCTGGCCTGGTTGCCCATACATAGGGAGCAACCCGGCATCTCCATGCGGGAGCCGGCCGCCTCAAAGGTGGCGTAGTAGCCCTCCTGTTTAAGCATCTCCTCATCCATCCGGGTTGGGGGACATACCCACAGCTGCGCCGAGTTGGCACCTTGGCCCTCCAGCACCTTGGCGGCGGCGCGGTAATGGCCGATGTTGGTCATGCAGGAGCCGATGAATACCTCATCGATCCTTTCTCCCGCCACATCGGAGAGCAATTTGACGTTGTCGGGGTCGTTGGGGCAGGCCAGGATCGGCTCAGTCAGTTGATCGAGGTTGATTTCAATTACGGCGGCGTATTCGGCATCGGCGTCGGCCTCCATCAACACCGGATTGGCCAGCCAGGCCTGCATCGCCTTGATGCGGCGGGCCAGGGTGCGGCCATCGCTATAGCCCCGGGCAATCATGTTTTTGAGCAGGGCCACGTTGCTGCGCAGGTATTCGCTCACCGTTTCCACGGAAAGCTTGATCGTGCTGCCGGCACAGGACCTCTCAGCGGTGGCATCTGTCAGCTCAAATGCCTGCTCCAGCTTGAGGTCTGGCAGGCCCTCGATCTCCATAATCCGCCCACTAAATACATTTTTCTTGCCGGCTTTTTCCACCGTGAGCAGGCCCTGCTGGATCGCCACGTAGGGGATGGCATTCACCACATCGCGCAGGGTGACGCCCGGCTGCAGGGAGCCTGAAAATTTGATCAGCACCGATTCGGGCATGTCCAGGGGCATGGCGCCGATGGCGGCGGCAAAGGCCACCAGGCCTGAGCCGGCCGGGAAGGAAATGCCCAGGGGGAAGCGGGTGTGGCTGTCACCCCCGGTGCCAACACTGTCGGGCAGCAGCATGCGATTCAGCCAGCTGTGGATGATGCCGTCGCCGGGGCGCAGGGCCACTCCGCCTCGGGACGCCATGAAATCGGGGAGCTCGGCGTGGGTTTTGAGGTCCACCGGCTTGGGATAGGCGGCCGTGTGGCAGAAGCTCTGCATCACCAGATCGGCGCTGAAGCCCAGGCAGGCCAGCTCCTTCATCTCATCGCGGGTCATCGGCCCGGTGGTGTCCTGGGAGCCCACGGTGGTCATCAGCGGTTCGCAGCTGGTGCCTGGGCGCACGCCCGCCAGGCCGCAGGCCTTGCCCACCATCTTTTGGGCCAGGGTGTAGCCCTTGCCGGTGTCGGCCGGGGCGCTCGGGCGGATGAAGAGCTCCGATGGGGCCAGGCCCAGCTGGGAACGCACCTTGTCTGTGAGGGAGCGGCCAATCAGCAGGGGGATGCGGCCGCCGGCGCGCACCTCATCGGTGATCGTGCTGGGCTTGAGCTCAAAGCAGGCCACGATTTCACCGGCATTTGGTTCGCCGG
>NZ_JAGQBV010000088.1:0-5757 GCF_024345815.1 Cyanobium sp. HWJ4-Hawea
GCTTCTACGGAACCCTGCAGGCAAAGGTTGAACTACCAAAGCCCATCGCCAATCTCAAGGCAGCCATGGCGATCTCGTCTGAACGCCTTGGCTATGTCTCCGTTCAGAGCCTTGGCGAAGCGATGCAACCAACCCGGGATGCCCTGGCCCTCGTTAATGATCCAGGAAATCCCTACGTCCTAAATGCAAGGAAGGCCCTCGTGCTCTCAGCTGCCTGGGCCAACACCCGGCGATTGATGATTGATGCCGAGGTGCGCACCGATAAAGCCTGGGGCACGATTCTCGTCCCATGCACTGCAACCAACAACCTGATTGAAGCCTTCAATCGAGAAGCTGGTTACAGGGCTGTCGACTGGAGCTTTCAAAAAGGGAGGTTTGGAATTGATACCTGCAAGTACCAAGGCGGTTTCATCGAAGACGCAATGCTTGCCGCTGTTCGGAGTGCCCTCGTAAGCAATCCGACACCCTCTGGCCCCTATGGGTTCTCCTTCGACACCAAATCGTTCTTGAAGTAAGTGCCCCTCTTCCTGCCTGGCGCAAAAGACCTCTAAGCACCCAACACCACGACCAATGAAACGCTCCCTGGCTCTCGCTGCCGCCGCCGCTGCGCTTGCCTTCACTGCAGCACCAACCCTGGCTGAAAGCTGGAAGATTCGTCTCTCCGGCCAAGGCGATGTCTTCGTCTCCGGCGGAAGCAACACCTATGTAGTAGCCAAGACTGAGCCGGGCAACGTCCTGGCCGTCTATCACACCACCCTTAAGTCGAACTACTGGACTGGCGCCGGGGTCTGGTACGACCATGAGCCAACAGCTAGCCGTGCTTGCCCTGTCGCTCAGCCCGAAGGTTGGGGCGATCCACAAGGCTGCATCGCAGGGGTAAAAGGCCGAATCCAACTGCCTGCAGGCGCAAACCCAACTGACTACACAATCGACATCAAATGGGTTGAAAATGGCGCCGAACAAAGCACAAAGTTTCGGCTAGCTAGCTAGCATTCCTACCGCACCACCCAGTCGGGCCGGCTACTTATCAGATTTAGGCTTTGCCTTTCCCAAGGGATTGCCACATTCACTGAGCTTGGTGGCTCCAGCTTGATCTTTCGGACCAATGCCAAGACTATCCAGTGCTTCGGTCATGGGAATGGCGAAAGCAATGCTTTCAACTCCAATCCCACCCATTTTTGCCGTGGCAATACCAAGAACCTCTCCGCTGTAATTCAATACAGGCCCCCCACTATTGCCCTTGTTGATTGCGGCATCTGTAATAATCAAAGTATTCATTCCTGATCCAGCTATACCGCTAATTATTCCGCGTGTGACAGTCGTTCCCACTCCAAGCGGTGTGCCAATGGCAACTATGCTCTCTCCTATTTGCGGCCTGCTTCCATAGCAAAAAGCAAAAGCTGAAATACCCATAGGTGGTGCTTCAATGGCAATCAGCGCAGTGTCCAACTGTCCCGAGCGTCCAATCACCTTGCCAGTGTATGTATTCCCATTCGAGAAAGTGATACCTGCAGTTTCGTTACTTCCGACCACGTGATTGTTTGTCATGACAAGCATTGAATCCCCCTTCCTCTGCCCATCTCTAATAACGAAGCCGGAACCTTGGTACCTTCCTGCAGTGATTTTCACTGTTTGAGGTATCACATCTGCAACCAGCACCTTGAGATCATTTTCTCGACTTTTGGCTATATTTCTTTTGAGAGTAATGCCAGCCGGCAAGACTTCGTTTCCATATTTTTGGAGCTTATCTCCTGCCAAGCGATCATAGATTTCTTTGGCCTCGCTTTCGCTGTAACCATATGCGAATAGGAATGGCCTTCCTTTGCTATCTTCTCCGGCACCATATCCCTTGCTGTTTGTAGCGGCATCAAAACTAAAATCAGCGCTTGTTCCGTCAGTGCAAGAGGCGCTGCCTGTTCCCCAGCCCTTATAGCCACGCCTTTTATATTCAAATGCACCTGTGCATTTGGTATCATTTTGAGTGCTCTGAAACTCAATGCTACCCCTTCCATCTAGGTATCCAGTGGCGGAGCCACGTAGTATCTCGCTATTCCCAGAAAATACTATTAAAGGGACAGTAAGCGAGCAACTCGATAGCATTGACAATGCTGCTATCGAGAGCGGGATTAACAAAGTCTGCTTGGCCGACATGGTAGCTATTTTGTTGAACAGAACAGGGTGAAGTTCGACGGAAAATTTGATTTCAATACTAGGCACCTATCTCAGCTTGCCAGCCAGATGCCATAAGCAGCAATTGAGAGGTACTAGGTCGCTATGGGCCTCGAGCATTGGCCTACAGCCGATTTAGTTTTCATTCCTGTCAAGGCCATTGATTACATCGCCCAAAGAAGCGACTGCCTCCAGTCGGCACTCTGCATCCTTGGCAATGGCTTGGATTTTCTCTTCAAGGCTCATGGCAATCAGGCCCGCTTCAGGACGCGCAGAACAACCAGCAACAGGATCGCACCGAGCGTGGCGACCACAATGCTGCCCAAGAGGCCGCCACCAATTAGCCCGCCGAGCCCTCCAAACAACAGGCCTCCGATCAGGGCACCGATAATCCCGACCACCAGGTCACCGATCAGGCCAAAACCACCACCCTTCACCAACACGCCAGCCAACCAGCCAGCGACTACTCCAACAAAGAGGAAAAAGAGGACATTCATCGGAGCGATTTGCGATCTACCGCAGGAATATGCCCTGCACGCTAGGCGCACCTCCAGACTCAGACAGCCGGCCCTACACAAAAGCGATCAAAGGCAGCACTCGAAATGCTGATTTGGCCAATAAACTGCCCGCTTGAGGCGCCGCAGAAGAACTGAAATTCACCCCCTAATTCACCTCCGGGGGTGATACCAGAGCTGCTCCAACCTTGAAATAGTGAAGAAGGCCCGAGGGCGACCGCCCATACGAACTTAAAGCTCGGCCCACTTCCCTTCATCGAGATTCCAAAAATGACAAGACGGTATAGAAATACGCGAAGCAGCTCAATCAACAACTGTGGTCTCAGCCAGGGCCGCTGCGCTCTTTACATTGTGCTTGACAGGAAAAGCCTTGACGTCAAAATCGGAATAAGCAAGCACCCCGAAAAGAGGCTAGGTCAAATAGCAACTACTTACAATGTTGGCAGAGTTGAGCTTCTCAAGACTACTTGGTTTCTTTCCAGAGAAGATGCTCAGCGATGGGAGGCAAACTTTCACAATAGATACGCACTAAAGCTTTCCCCGGCAAGAGGAGGGCGTGAATGGTTCAAACTAACAAAGGCTGAAATTACATTTTTCATTGACTGGATGGAGCGCAGCACAGACAAAAGAGCCTTCAAGGCCTTCATGGTTAAAACCAAAGTCTGGAAATGCACCGAGGAGCTTAATAGCCAACGCCGAAATGCATTTTGGGCCGGTTCTTTGCTGTCGCTGATGACTGGCTGTATTCCTGCCGCCACCTATGCACTCACAAATCAACCGATAACTGCTCTTGCCGCTTCTGGTGGCATTGGATTAATTTGCTCTGCCAGAACCAAAAAAGACAAAGAAATATCCAGAACATACGACGAGAATGGGCGGCCGATTCCACCCGAGCTTCCAGAAAGAGAACTTCGAATAATGGGCCTATGGAAAGAGGAACTTATTACAATTCCGGATTACACAATTAATCAAGGAGAGGGTCTGCCAGATTCATTCCCAGTTGCGGCATAACCTGAGCCAGATCTCCATCGCAATTTCACTTGACCAAAATCATCTCAACTACATCAACTCAGTCCCTATAGCGGAAGGCAAATACTCCGCCCTCAAGCCTCACCCGAATATCACCGTCTTTGTCTTCTGTCCACTGGCCTTCATAGCGGGTGCCATTCAGTAGCACTTCGGCACTCTTGTCCTGCCAAAGCACCACAGAGCGGCTGAGCCCCCCAGGCTCAACCACATCAAACACCGTATGTCCATTGGCGTTTTTGCGGGAGGTCACAGCACAGCGAAAACCCTTCAAGTTTTCTGCCTCCTGGTGCATCTGGAACCAACAGGTCGCACCGTTAGCTGAACCCGTACCAGGATTGGATGGATTAAAGGGCTCTTGAGGCTGGGGGCTGGCTGAGGCAGTGGTGCGCGCTACAGGGTTGGCTAGAAAAGCCTGAATTACCGAGGACGCCACCGCGAAGTTCAGGCCCTCGCTACCAGCGAGCTTGAACGTGACAACTCCCACTACACATCCAGTGCGATCGAGAACCGGCCCGCCGGAATTGCCAGGATTGATCGGCGCATCTATCTGGAGAATTTCGGCATCGTCATGAAGGCTGCTGACCACTCCACGGGTCAGGCTGAATTCCAGCCCCTCAGGGGCACCAATTGCAACGATGTCGGCGCCCACGTTTGGCTTGGCAACCTTCAGTTCCAGCGCCTTACCCCGCACACCCTTCACCTCAAGTAAAGCGAGATCACTTCGAGGAGATGATCCCCCCGCATCACTGACCACAGCGGCAGTGTCCTGGCCGCCATCCGCCCACTTGACGGTGACTGAGCTATTGCCGTCCAATACATGCGAATTGGTGATCAGAAGGGTATTGCCGTCTTGGTGGCTAACGACGAAAGCACTGCCTCCGCTGCGATCCGTACTGACCACAGCAACACCACGTTTGGCACTGCTAAACAGAGCTTCCGACGAAAGGCTCTGGTTGCTGCATGGAGGTGCCTCAGGCACCGGGATACGAGCTTGGGGCTGACAGCCCGCACTCATCAGCCCTGCAATCACCGCAAGGCCAAGCCAATTCTCATGTCGCCGCTGAGCCACAGCTGGGCACCAGATTTCCCCTATCTAAACAGTTAGGCGATCGCTAAAGCCCTCTAACCAAAAGGGGGGCAACAGCGTCCATGGCACAAACAGCAGCATCAAATAACACCTCAATTTCAGCCTTGCCCTCGGCCCTGGCTTGTTGTGACAGGCCCCATCCGCGGGCATGCTTGTAACCCCAGCACACCAAACTTGCCCCAAAACGTCCAATCCCCGGAGTGCCTCCACAAGATCGGGGGAGCGCAGTTGTTCATGGCACCCGCCTGGACGCCCGATCAGAAGGGGGTCAAGGTCCAGATCGTGGATGTGTTTGCCCTCCGTCTAGCCACTGGCTATGAGAAAGACCCAGCGGGTCGACTACTGCTCCAATCAGAGGAGTCGGTAGCCCAGGGCCGGACCTGGTCTCTAGCGAAGGCCTGCCAGCTTGTTCGCAACGACGCCGCACCTCATCGCTGGGTCGTCTTGCATCGCCACAAGAAAGCATGGGGGTTGTTCTGGGCTGGCGGCGGCTTGGATCTCTGTAGAGACGAGCTTGGCAAGCAGGCCGGAACGGAGACGGCCGGGGCACTTGTTCCAGCCACGCCAGAGGCACTGCTGAGGCTGGTATTGGCGATGGAAGATCCGGAGGAAGCCGCAGTCCTGCAGGCCCGTGCCATCAAGACCAAGGGCAAGGGCCAGGGCAAATCAATAGCCGCCCAAATAGGTTTTCCCTGGAGAGCTGTTGCGATCACATCCCTGGCTTGGCTTGTCGTTCTTACGGGCATCAGCTCCTATGCCGTATTTCAGTTGCAGCAGCAGTCAGAGCTCATAAAGCAGCTGATTAGGGAGGGGAAGTAAGGGCCAACGCTGCACCATGGCGGCACCGCACCGCGGCGGCACTGGCAGCAGCGTCAAAGGCCACGGCCCGCCAGAATCAGCACACCACGTCGGTTCACGCCAGATGTCTGACCACAGCCCCCGCGAAATGATCCGGGC
>NZ_JAGQBV010000089.1:0-5652 GCF_024345815.1 Cyanobium sp. HWJ4-Hawea
AGGTCTGAGTCCATGAGAACTGCTGCATCGCACCTGCCTTTGGCAAAGTCGAGGCCGGCCAGCATTGCCGCCTCCTTGCCGAAGTTTCGGGTTAGGGAGATGAGGCTGATTTGGCAATTGATGCCTTGGCCTGCCTGTTTATCTGCCGCAATCTGTTGCCTGACGATCGCCGCGCTTTGGTCCCTAGAACCGTCGTCTACCAATACCAATCTGTTGATACAACCCTGGGAACGGACCGCCTCGATAAACGAAGCAATACCTTGCGCTTCGTTGAAACAGGCAGAAACCACCCAGATCTGTGGTGTGGAGGCTGGATCTTCCAGGGTTTGCGTTTGACCTGCTGGAGGTGATGCTAGGTGGCGTTGAGCTTTGACTTAAATAATGGCGAATTCCACCTCCCTAACCCTTGCTGATTTGAGGGTGCTGCGCACGGCCCCCGAGCTCGGCACTGGCCAGGCTGAGCAGTTGGCCCTGGAGCTGGCGGCCGTCATGGCCCGTTGCGCCTGGTTTACGGCCGGGATCATGGCTCCCTCTGCCGATTTGGCGGTGAATGCCTTGAGGGCCATGGAGCAACGGCTGGGTTGGACGCGCCTCGAACCTGCTCCCGCTGAATCCGCTAAACCAGCTCCAGGCGGACCCGTTTTCCTCAAGGCTAACCAGAACACCGGCTCCTATTCGATCCGCCCTGAAGATGGCCTTGGGGAGGGCATTCTCATTTCCGGCCAGGACTCGAGCGAGCCGGATGGCGATGCCACCTGGGGCCCCTTGCCCCTCAATTTTTTCGCCTGATCACGGTCTGGTGCCGCGGCCTTGGGCAGGTGGCCTCGCATCTTTAGGCTGGGCAACAGTGATTTGCTTCTAGCCGGCACCGAATGGCCAACCCCCTGCGCATCGCCTCCCGCCGCAGCCAGCTGGCCATGGTGCAGACCCACTGGGTTCGCGATGAACTCCTCCAGGCCCATCAAGGCCTGGAGATCAGCATCGAGGCGATGGCTACCCAGGGCGACAAAATTCTCGATGTTGCCCTGGCCAAAATTGGCGACAAGGGCCTATTCACCAAGGAATTGGAGGCCCAGATGTTGGTGGACCAGGCCGACATCGCCGTCCATAGCCTCAAGGATCTGCCCACCAACCTCCCGGATGGCTTGATGCTCGGTTGCATCACAGAGCGGGAGGATCCTGCCGATGCGCTGGTGGTCCATGCCAGGCACAGCGATAAAAGCCTGGCGACCCTGCCCGAGGGGGCGGTGGTTGGCACCAGTTCCCTGAGGCGGTTGGCCCAGCTGCGCCACCACTATCCCCACCTCACCTTCAAGGATGTGCGGGGCAACGTGATCACCCGCTTGGAGAAGCTGGATTCCGGTGAATTCGACTGTTTGATTTTGGCTGCAGCGGGCCTGGGTCGCCTCGGCCTGGCCGATCGGATCCATGAATTAATTGACCCTTCCATTTCCCTGCATGCCGTCGGTCAGGGGGCCCTGGGCATTGAGTGCCGGGAGGGCGACGAGGCAGTTCTGGCCCAAATCAAGGTGTTAGAGCATTTACCTACGGCACGGCGTTGCTTGGCTGAACGGGCCTTTTTGCGTCAGCTGGAGGGGGGCTGCCAGGTTCCGATTGGGGTCAACAGCTGCTTTGAGGGGGAGGGTGAGCAGGCCGAGTTGGTGCTCACCGGCATGGTCGCCAGCCTTGATGGCCTACGGCTGATTCGGGATGTGAGGCGCGGCCCCCAGCAGGACCCTGAGGCCATTGGCATTGCCCTCGCCGAGGCCCTGCGGGCCCAGGGTGCGGGCGAGATACTGGAGGAAATCTTTGCGACCGTTCGGCCAGAAGCCTGATCCCCTAGATCCCGCTGAGCACAGGGGACCAACTGACCATAGGGGACCTGCTGATCAGCCCGGCCCCATGGAGGCCAGGGCGTTGCCATTCCAGTGGAGTTTGCTGGCCTGGGCTGCCCTGGTTGGCACCCTCACTGGCCTGGCCGTGGTCGCTTTCCATGAGTTGCTTGGCTTCATCAACAACGGTTTGTTCGGACCATTCGTAGACCTGCTTCTCTCCTTTGGACGCAGCCAGCCAACCCAGCTGCCCATGGAGTTGCCCCCCCTGCCCCCGGCCACTACGACTCCGCTCCAGGCCCTGCTGCAGGTGGGCCTAGGCGGGCTGGGCTTTTTGCCCCCCCCCTTGGCGGCGCCGGAGCCTCCGCCCCTGCCGACCTCGAGCCTGTCCGACTGGCTGAGCCTTTGGCCCGTGGTGGTGGTGCCCACCCTGGGGGGATTGGTGGTGGGCCTGTTGCGGCGTTTTGGTGGTGATTTGGGTCCAGGCCTGCCTTCGGTGATGGCGATGGCCGATGGCTCGGTGGCCGCCAAGCCGAAGCTCCCCTTCCAGCGTTTGCTTGCTGCCTCCTTGAGCCTGGGCAGTGGTGCCTCCCTGGGACCCGAGGGGCCAAGTGTGGAGAGTGGCGCCAACCTTGGCCTCTGGGTGGCCCTGCGCTCGAGCCTTTCGCCTGAAAGTCAGAAGGCCCTTGTGGCTGCAGGGGTGGCCGCCGGTTTGGCAGCGGGTTTCAAGGCCCCGATCGCTGGTGTGTTTTTTGCCCTGGAGGGCAGTTTTAGTGCGCTGCCGGGCCGGCCCAACGTCCGGGCGGTGTTGGTGGCGGCGGTTGCTTCCACCCTGGTGACCCAGTTGGTGCTGGGTGATACGCCAATTTTGAGGCTGCCTGCCTACGAGGTGCGCTCGCCCCTGGAATTGCCCCTTTACCTGGGTCTGGGCCTGCTGGCCAGTGGCCTTTCCTGGGCCCTGATCAGCCTGTTGTCGCTGGGGCGCAGTGAGGCACTTCAGCAATGGCTGCGCCGTTGGCCAGCCGGTTTGCCGACGGCCTTGGGGGGCGCGGCAGTTGGTCTGATGGCCCTGGTCTTTCCCCAGGTGCTCGGCGTCGGCTACGACACGATTGAGGCCCTGCTTGGCAGCAATGGCGGGCTGCCCTTGCTTACCCTGCTGGGCCTGCTTTGCGTAAAGCTATTGGCCACGGGGGTCAGCAATGCCACCGGTTTTGTTGGCGGTGGTTTTGCGCCTTCCCTGGTGCTCGGAGCCCTGCTGGGCAATTGCTATGGCCAACTGCTGGGGGAGAGCGGCTTGCACCTGCCGGTGGCCGAACCACCGGCCTATGCCATGGTCGGAATGGCGGCGGTGCTGGCGGGCAGTGCCAGGGCCCCATTGACCGCCCTCTTGCTGCTTTTTGAACTAACCCGCGACATCAGGATCGTGCTGCCCCTGATGGCGGCGGCGGGCCTCAGTGCCCTGTTGGTAGAGCGCTGGAAGGGCATTAGCGATCCTGGCTTGCTGGGCCCCGATCTCCAGGAGGAGCAGCGCCGGCGCCAGCTCACCGCCACGGCTGTGACGGAGGCGTTTGAGCCGGAGGCCCCCCTGCTCTTGCCCATCGATCTGCCCGCCGACCAGGCCCTGATCAGCTTGGTCGGCAGCCATGGCCACTGCTTGTTGGTTGTGGATGGTTCCTGGGTTGTCGGTTTGGTCACCCTGCCCGATTTGCAGCGCTCGATCACCGCTGCGCGATTGGCGGCAGGTTCGCCTGGCAGTGCAGGTGAATCCGTAGTTGCCATGCCCTGTCTCAGGGAGTGCCGGCGGGGGGATTTGGTTTGGCTGCCCGAGACAGCTCACTTGGCCCAATTGGAGGACCAACTCAGCCCCAATGGCCTGCGTCAAGTTCCCGTATTCGAAGTAAATAGCCAGGGATTAGGGGCCTTGCCCCAGGGCCTGCCAGCCGCTGGACTACCAATTGATTCGCTTAGGGGCCTGGCTAGCCGCGATGGCATGGCTAGGGCCCTAGCGCGCAAGCTATAGCTAGTTAGTTGCCCATCCCACCAGGGTTGTTGCTTTCCTGGCCTAGGGCCTGGAGGGCTGGATCCACCGTGGTAAGCCGCTCCATGATCCGTTCGAGGTCCAGGGCCGATAGCTCCCCATCATTGGACCATTTCAGGGCGGTGCTGTTCAGCTGATCGCAGTGGTGGGAGGAAAAGCTGGACATCAAAACGACCTTTGGCCCTAAAATGTAAGGGCCAATTGTCTTGAAACCAGGTTTTTGGCCCCAATCTGCAGAAAGTTTTCCGGGTTTGGCCCATCCAGTGTCTGGAGTAGGCCGTGCCCGGTTGCCTTGGGCTCAGTTCACCAGCTTGGCTTCGATGGTGTCGAGGTAGCGCTGCTCACAGGCCTTGATGATCGTCACTGCCTCTGCTGCCTCAAAGAAGCCATTGACCTTGCAGGTGCCGGGTTTCTTGAGATCCTTGTAGTGCTCCCAGTAATACTTGGTTTCCTTCTCCCACTGGGCTCCTAGCTGGGTGTAGCTGGTGATGTGGTCCATGCGCTTGTCATCGGCCAGCACCGCAATCACTTTGTCGTCGACCTCACCACCATCGTCGAAGGTCATGATGCCAATGATGCGAGCTTCCACGATCGAACCCGGCACCAGCGGTTCGGTGACGTTGACAATTTCAATATCCAGTGGATCCCCATCCTCATCCCAGGTGCGGGGGATGCAGCCGTAGGCGAAGGGGTAGGCCAGGGAGCTGTAGCCGACCCGATCAAGCTTTAGATGGCCGGTTTCAGTGATCAGCTCATACTTGTTGATCGTCATCGAGTTGAGCTCGACGATCGTGTTCAGCCGCAGCTCAGCTTCGTCGGCGAAGGCCGGCAGCACGTGCAGCAGGTTGAGCATCGTGCGGCTGGGAGCGTGGTCGATATTCGCCATGACAGGGAAAAGATTTGTCGCCGCGGCATCTTAAGGAGCCGTCAGCCGCTCCACCTTGGCCCCCAGGTAGCGTAGAAATGGCTGGGCACTTAGGGCTTCTCCGCTGACCTGCCTAACCAGCTCTTCGGCATTTACCCGCCGGCCAAACGGATAGACCTGGGCCCGTAACCAGCCGAGCAGGCTGCTTTCCCTGCCCGCTGCAATCAACTGCTCGATGGCACCTTCGCCACCGAGATCTCGCTCCATGACGGCGCCCAGTTGGGCACTGATTAGGTGGCCCAGGGCATAGGAGGGGAAATAGCCAAACAACCCCTCACTCCAGTGCACGTCTTGGAGGCAGCCATCTTGATCGTTGCTCGGTTCGATCCCAAACAACTCCTTGAAGCGCCGATTCCATTGGCTTGGCATTTCTGCGGCCGGCAGATCCCCCTCCAGCAGCGCCAGCTCCAGTTCGTAGCGCAAAACAATGTGCAGGCAGTAGCTGAGTTCATCCGCCTCCACTCGAATCAGGCCGGGGCGCATCGGATTGAGGGCCCGCCAGAACTGGAAACTGTCTTGCCAGGGATCGGCACCTAGGGCGGTTGCGAAACGGGGATGCCAGCGCTGGGCGAAGGCCTGGCTCCTGCCAATGCGGCATTCCCAGAACAGGCTTTGACTTTCGTGAATGGCCATCGAGGTGGCTTCGCCGAGGGGCCAGGGGAAGTAGTGGTCATCGCTGCGGGGTAGGCCCTGCTCATAGAGCGAATGGCCCCACTCGTGCGCTGTGGCCAGGAAGGCTGAGAGGGGTTGGCCGGGCACCATCCGGGTGGTGATGCGGAAGTCCTGGGGGCCGAGGGTGCAGGAGAAGGGGTGGGCCGAGCGGGAGCGCTGGCAACGGCTGCCGTCGTAACCCCAGC
>NZ_JAGQBV010000009.1:0-57543 GCF_024345815.1 Cyanobium sp. HWJ4-Hawea
CGTCGGGGATCGAGTCGAATTCGTAGAAGCGCAGGCCGTCGTGCTCGCCCAGGTTCATCGCCTTCTGGGCAATGTTCTTGAGGATCTGGCCGCCGGAGAGATCACCGATGTAGCGGGTGTAGTGGTGACCCACCAAAAGCTCGGGGCTTTCTTTCGCCACCTGGTGCAGGCGAGCGACGTATTTTTGGGCACCGGGGGTGGCTGTGATCGCAGTGCGCCAGTCGGCTCCGAAATAGAAGGCGAGGTCTTGCTCGAGGCTGTCGCGGCGGTTGAGCTCAACAAACCCCACCGGACCCACCACCGGGTGGTCCTTGAGCTTGGCGAACTCCTCCTCCATGGCGGAGTAAACGAAGTAGAGGTCGGCCACCAGGGTGCGATAGCTGGCCTTATCGACCACCCCCTTAAGGAAACAGCTCACGAAGCCGGTGTTCTCCGCCATCGTGTGGGCCTTTTTGGTGCCTTCTCGCAGCTGGGAGGCAAGGGCGACAGACATGGGATTGGTGGGCTGCTGGAGCAGAGGCCACAAAGTAGGCGGGGCCTAGGCCAGCTAGGTATGAAGGTTGCGAAGGTTAACGGGCTACAAAGGCTGGCGGTTGAAACTAGGCTCGAATTAGCTAGCAATTGCCACTGTGGATTTCGAAAAGCTCAGCGCCCCCAGCAGTGGCACGGCCATTCGTTTTGAAAATGGCCAGCCGGTGGTGCCAAACGATCCGATCATTCCCTTCATCCGCGGCGATGGCACCGGCGTAGATATTTGGCCCGCCACCCAGTTGGTGCTGGATGGGGCCGTGGCCCAGGCCTATGGCGGCGAGCGGCGGATCGAGTGGTTCAAGGTCTATGCCGGCGATGAGGCCTGCGACCTCTACGGCACCTATCAATACCTGCCAGAAGACACCCTCGAGGCGATCCGCACCTACGGCCTGGCGATCAAGGGTCCCCTAACCACGCCAATCGGCGGCGGCATCCGCTCCCTAAACGTGGCCCTGCGCCAGATCTTTGACCTCTATTGCTGCGTGCGCCCCTGCCGCTATTACGCCGGCACCCCCAGCCCCCACAAGCGGCCCCAGGACCTAGACGTGATCGTCTACCGGGAAAACACCGAAGACATTTACATGGGGATTGAGTGGGAAGCCACTGATCCGGTCTGCCTCGAGTTGATAGAGCACCTCAACAACGTGGTGATTCCAGCCAACGGCAAGCTCGGCCAGCGCCAGATCCCCACCGGTGCAGCCATCGGCATCAAGCCCGTGAGCAAGCACGGCAGCCAGCGGCACATCCGCAAGGCGATCGAGCACGCATTGCGACTTGAGGGCAACAAGCGCCACGTGACCCTGGTGCACAAGGGCAACATCATGAAGTTCACGGAGGGTGGCTTCCGCGACTGGGGCTATGAACTGGCCACCAGCGAATTTCGCGATGTCTGCGTGACCGAGAGGGAGAGCTGGATCCTCGACAACCTCGAGCGCGACCACTCGCTCAATACGGAAGACAACGCCCGCCTGATCGAACCGGGCTACGAATCCCTAACGCCAGAGAAGAAGGAGGCGATCTGCGCCGAGGTGAAAGCGGTGATCGACAGCATTGGCGAAAGCCATGGCTACGGCAAGTGGAAGTCGATGGTGTTGGTCGACGATCGCATCGCCGACAGCATCTTCCAGCAGATCCAAACCCGTCCCCAGGACTATTCGATCCTGGCCACCCTCAACCTCAACGGCGACTACATCTCCGATGCGGCAGCTGCGGTGGTGGGAGGCCTGGGCATGGCGCCCGGCGCCAACATCGGCGACAACGCCGCCATCTTTGAAGCCACCCACGGCACCGCCCCCAAGCACGCTGGCCTCGACCGCATCAACCCGGGTTCGGTGATCCTTTCGGGCGTGATGATGCTCGAATTCATGGGCTGGCAGGAGGCTGCAGACCTGATCACCGCTGGGCTAAGCGCCGCCATCGCCGCCGGTGAGGTCCCCTACGACCTGGCCCGCCTGATGGAACCGCGGGTGGAACCGGTGAGTTGCTCAGGCTTTGCCCAGGCGGTAGTGAGTCATTTCCATAAGTGAGTGCTGCGGTTGGGGCCGCTGAATGTAAATTTCATTCCATGTGCCGCTATTGCTGGTGAAGGAGCTGGGGATATCTGGGGAAGAATCTCAGAGGCAGGGAGCTCGGGTGCAGCGATCTCGGCGGCGGCCCCAGGGGCGCAAGTTGCTTTGCCCGGCCCATCCCGACCAGGTAATTGAGGGCAATGGCCGCAAATATTTCCTGCACCTACTGAAGGCCGAGGAGCTACAGGCCCGCGGCATGGCGCACAAAACAGCGAAGCTGGTGATCGAGGCCTACCCGGTGCTGGTGCTGAGCAACGAATGGCTGGAGGAGCTGTTCTGCCCAAAGTGCGGCACAAGCCGCTGGTGCCACATCACCCGCCAGGAGGATGGGTCGAACACTTTGCGCTGGGCGCCCCGGGAGCTCTGGCAACAGGTGGCCCATGTGGACCCGCTGGTGCCAAATCCCACGGTGAGTGAATTCACGCGGCGCTCGGCCCGGCGGCCCAGCCTGAAACGGGCCGACGGCAAGCGCTACTTCGACTGAAGGGATTGTTTGCTTGGGGCCTGGTGCGCGGGAGCGCGGGATTCTGTGTGGCCTGGGGTTTGCCCTGGCTTCGTGGACAGATCGCAACCTGCCAAGAGCGGCGAGCTAATCGAGAGCGGGGGCAAAGTGCATTGTGTTTTTTGGAGTGTCGGAAATTATGTACAGCCTGTACAGATCATGTACATAGCCCTAGGGGCACTACACAGCAAACCTGCAGCAAAAGCCACTAAACACGAGTAGCCAGTTATCAGGAGCCAGCCACGAGCCCTGGTGCTGCTGCCGTCGCCAAGAAAACCCACCATATTCATTAAAAACTTGACAAGATCGCGCCTAGCTTGCTGTTGAGCTGGGCAAGCCGCTCGCTCCCTTTCTTGAGCTGCGCGGTTTCGATCCTGACCTGCTTGATCTATTGCTCCAGCTCGTATCACTACACTTTCAGCTCGACGTTTGGATGCAAATTTATTGCTCTATGGCCGTCGCCACGGCGGCAGCTAAGCAAGGAATTCCTGCTTGCTGCGGTATATCGAAGGAAGTGGCTTCCAAGATATCGACATGGGAGGAGCAGGGCGGCGAAAACCGTGATCTAGCCTTGGCGGTCAAATCCTTAAACCATCTTAGCCAGCCCAAACCCTGCGCCATGCTCGAGGCCGGTGCTGTCGGCGGACAGGATTGCGAGAGCTGTGTCCATAAATCCATACAGGTTGTACAGATTCATGGACAGTGGTGATCCAGATAGGCCGGGGCCGTGATCTGGATGGTGTCGGTGCGAAGGCGCGGAACGATTAGATCAACGCTCTGCAACCAGCTCCAACTTCAGCTTCAGCTTCAGAACCCACTAGGCGCATGAGCAGCTGCAGCCCAGGGGCCCAATCCCAGCGGCCAGCCTTGCTGCTTTATGCGCATAAAAGCATAGCAATGCTAATAAAAAATTTAGGCATATCTTCTTTTCGGGGAGCAATTCACAATTTGCAGCCGGCTGTGGATCTAGTGGCGGATGACCTCAGCTCGCTCCAACTGCGCCATCCGCACCAACTGCGCTGGGCTGCCATTCGGGCACCAAGGCAGAGAGCACCGCCAGGGCGGCCCCAACATCTTGGGCGGCAATGGCTGCTTCGAGGGCATCGAGCTGGGGCCAGAGCTGATCTGGCAGCACCGATCGCTCGCGGGCCCGGTAAATCAGGGGGTGATCGGTGGCCTCGGATTCGGCATCGATCAGCAGCTCCTCAAACAGTTTTTCGCCGGGCCGCAAGCCGGTGCAGACGATCTCGATGTCGCCGCCGGGGTTGGAGCTATCGCGCACACTCAAACCGCTGAGGCGCACCATTTGTTCGGCGAGGTGTTTGATCCGCACCGGTTCGCCCATATCCAGCAGAAAGAGATCACTGCCCTTGGCTGCTCTGCTCTCTTCTGCACCGCCATTTGCTGTGCTGTCTGCTGTCTGGCCTTTTGAGAGGGCTGCCGCCTGGAGCACCAGTTGGGCGGCCTCCGGGATGGTCATGAAGTAGCGAATGATCTCCGGGTGGGTGAGGGTGATCGGACCGCCGGCCGCAATCTGCCGGCGAAATAGGGGCACCACCGAACCGGAGGAGCCGAGCACATTGCCGAAGCGCACCATCGCAAAGCGGCAAGGGGATCCCAGGCTCAGGGCCTGCTGAGCGAAGCCCTCCACCAGGAGCTCAGCCACGCGTTTGCTGGCGCCCATCACATTGGTGGGGCGCACGGCCTTATCGGTGGAGATCAGCACCACCTGCTGCAGGCCGCAGAGGCGGGCGGCATGGCAGATCACTCGGGTGCCCAGCACGTTGTTGGCCAGACCCGCCAGGGGGTTGGCTTCCACCAGGGGCACGTGCTTGTAGGCGGCAGCGTGGAACACCACCTCCACGCCCTGCTCGGCGAAACACCGCTGCACCAGGGCGGGGTCGGCGGCGCTGCCCAGCACGGGCACCAGCTCCACCCCATCGAGGAGCAGGGCGCTGAGCTCCTGGTGGATTGCGTAGAGGCTCGGTTCGCTGCGCTCAATCAACACCAGACGGCTGGGGCTGAGCTTGAGAATCTGGCGGCAGAGTTCTGAGCCGATTGAACCGCCGGCGCCGGTGACACAAACCACCGCAGCACGGATGCCAGGGCCAAGCAACTGGGACCTGGGCGGCACTACATCACGGCCAAGCAGCTCTTCAATCGATATCGGGCGTAGGGCATCGATGCGGGCGCGGCCGCTGGTGATCTCCTCCACCGAGGGCACCTGGAGCACGGGGATGCCGAACTCTTGGAGATCGTCGACGATCTTGCGGCGCCGGCTGCGGCTAAGCGAGGGAATGGCGATTAGCAGCTGATTGAAATCAGCCCTGCGCTCGCGCAGGATCTGGGGCGGATAAATGGGGACGCCATTGATGTTGCGGCGCCAGAGATCGGGAGAGTCGTCTAGGAACAGCTCCACGCTGTGGCTGCCGGCAAGGCGCAGAGCCGCGGCTAGCTGCACGCCGGCGGCACCGGCGCCGTAGATAGCCACACGGGTCAGGGCATGGGTTGGTTTGTTCTGCAGGCTCAGCAGCAGGTCACGCAGGCCAAAGCGCACCGCACCGGTGAAGCCGGTGAGAAGGAGCCAAAGCAACAACCAGCTGCTGCGGGGTGGCAGGGGCAGGCGCAACAGGGCGCCGCAGGCAAATAGCAACAGCACGAGCAGGCCATTGCGCAGCGCCAGGTTATATAGGGCGCGGCTGCCCACGTAACGGGTGAGGCCCTTGTATTGGCCGCTGAAGGTGTAAAGCGGCAGGCCGATCAACCAGGCAGCTGGCAATAGCCACAGGCCCTGCTCAAAATTGCTGGTGAAGGGGTGCGCCAGACGCAGCCAGAAGCTCAGCCACACCGCCAAGGGCAGCAAAAGCGCATCGACGGCGATTAACAGCAGGCGGCGTTGCACTGGTGTGAAGCGCAGCAGCTGGTTGGTGAGGACGCGAATAGGCATAAAAAAAGCCCCTGTCGCGGAGGCGAAAGGGGCGGAGTGCAGGGCTGGGCTGGGCGGGGGGGTGCTGGGCGGGGCGGGGCGCCATCAACGAGTTCAGCCGCTTGGGGAGATCAGGGAAATGCCAATTTTGTTGAGAGTCAGATTTTTTGAAAGTCAGCGCAGCGAGCGGGTGAGTTGCTTTTTGGAAGTATCATAATTTCTGTACAACCTGTACATGAGATGTACATGGACCCAGAGGAACTACACAGGAAAGCTGCGGCAGTAGAAAACGCAGCCAACCACCAGGAGGCCTAGCGCTGTTGAGGAATCAAACAAATCCGCCAACAGGTGCAGCCAGGAAAGAGCCTGCCCCCTGCACAGCCAACAACCCTTATCAGTACAATGAGTCGCACACTATTCAGCCCTTTAGACCACACTGAACCTGTGGTGGCGGGCCAGCGATGGGGCATGGATTCGGGATCAGACATCAGCCATTGGGGCTGTTTTGTAGCAGGCGCACCAACATCCGGCGTTGGTGATCTTGTCCCCCAAAGAAGACGGCCAAAACCTGGATTTCTCGCTGCTCAGCGTGTGGTTGAGACCAATAAACAGCACGATCCAGAGCCAGATGGCGAAGGCCAGGCAGCAGATCGTCGTGAGTTTCTCCGCGGAAGGGAGCGGTGGCCAACCGTTCAGCTGCGGTGATGATCGCCTCGATGCGCACCTGGGCGTGGCGATTGGCCTCAGCCGGTGGTTCTCCAAAACCGCAGTAGGAATGATTGAGGTACTCGGTGATCAGCAGAAGATCGTTGACCGCCTCTGCAGCGAAGACCACTTTCCACGGAAGCTGGCTAGCCGGAAGCTCGCTCACCGGGACGGGTTCGTCAGTTTTGCCCGAAGTTGATCGGCAGAGATAAAGGAGCCTTTGGCGCGCTGCTGCAGCAAGACCTGCAAGGCGGCCCGATCAGCTTGGGCATCAACCTCCTGCTGCTGCAAAAGCTCAAGGCCATGCTGCAGCACAGCGCTCAAGGATGGGAAGCGACCAGCACCCACCAACGCCTTGGCAAAGGCATGCTGATCCTCACGGAGAGACACTGAACTCTTGACGACCACACCCTTGAGGCTCACACTCTTGAGGACCACTGGCGCACCTTCACAACCACACCCCAGTGTGACCAAGTAGCACCAAGCAGTCAAGGGTCCTGGCCCTGGCTGTGCTCAGCCTCGCGGGCCAAGGCATGAACAAGCTCTCCTCAGATCCGTGAACAGCTGCAGCCCCGCAGGCCTGATCGATCTGAAACTCCATGCAAAGGCTTTCGAAGGTGGGATGCGTCAAAAACATCAAACTGGTTTGAGTAACTGGTTTGACTAACTGGCAGGCGACCGACAATCGTTCAGCAGCGCACTGGTTGAGGAAGAGCAGCTCAGTTCGCTAGAAACGCATCCACGCTGATACCCGCTTGGCGCAGGATGGCGCGAAGGGTTCCCTCGGGCATGTCACCAGGGTGATTCGGGATCGTGGTGTAGCGATTACCAGAACGCTGATACCAGATCTCGTGAGAACCAGCTGCTTGGCGGTCAAACGCAAACCCGAAGAGCTTCAAACGCTTGGTGACATCGCGGTAGCGATAACCAGACAGACGACCCACTACGCGCTCAGCACAACGGGAAGCTCAAAAGAATGCGCGAGGGGAGCAGAAGCCTCAAGTTCACCTCGATCAAGCCGCGCTTCATGAAGCTTTTTGGCGACATCACGGGCAATCTCGAGGGTTTCTGTCACGGTGCGCCCTTGGGCGACCAAACCGGGAATGCTTTCACAGGTGGCTAGGTAACCACCCTCTGGGAGCTGCTCCAAGTGAAAGTTGACGAGCCATTCAGCCACGATGGATGTCCCGCAGGGTCTTTTCAGTTTAAGTGAACCTTTGTTCCCGGTAGGTGGCGGCGAAAACCGTTATCTATCCTTGGCGGTTAAATCCTGAAACCACCGCAGCCAGCTCAAATCCTGCGGGATGCTCGGGGCCGGTGCTGTCGGCGGACAGGGTGGCGCGAGCTGTTTCCGTAAATCTGTACGACCCGTACAGATTGATTGATGGTCGTGATCCAGATGTGCCGGGGCCGTGATCTTGGTGGTGTCGGGGCGTGAGCGCGGCAGAAGTCGGAGGTTCAAGCCAAGCCGCCGTATTCGTCCAGCAGGGAGATCACATCTCGGACTCGCTGGGCGTTGATGGCGGAAGGGTCGAGTTGGTGGCAGAGCTGAACACGATTGCATCGAGCTTGCTGTTGAGCTCGGCGAGCCGCACGTTCTCTTTCTTGAGCTGCTCGATCTCGCTCTCGACTCGCAAAATATTGTTCTCGTCTTGCAGCATTCTCTGCTGCAGCTCGTATCGCTGCACTTTCAGCTCGATCGTTGGATGCCAGTTGAGCTTCTGCAATAGCCGTCGCCACGGCGGCAGCGATGCAAGGAATTCCTGCTTGCTGCGGTATATCGAAGGAAGCGGTTCCCAGGAGGTCGACATGGTCGTAGCTCGTAAACAGGGTGATCAGGGCGAGAAGCAGGGCGGCGAAAACCGTGATCCAGCCTTGACGGTCAAATCCAAAAACCATCGTAGCCAGCCCAAACCCTGGCTACAGAATAGTACAGGCGAACCACCAAGACATCCGTGGAACCACGGAACAGGCAGCGCCGGTGAGGCCCTGGCGCCCTGGACAACCAAGACCACACCCACGTTGCGCAACGCGCTACAATCTGAATGTAGTGGATCGATTCTGTGATCCAAAGCTTTCGGCATAAAGGGCTTCGCCTGTTCTTTGAAACGGGGAAAACCACTGGCATTCAGCCATCTCTTAGCCCCAAGCTCCGCCTTCAGCTTGCCGCACTGCAATCTGCCAACCAGATTGAAGACCTTGAATGCCCCGGTTATCGCCTACATCTGCTTAAAGGCACAGACAAAGGCCGATGGTCTATTTGGGTGAATGGCAACTGGAGGCTCACCTTCGAATTCCGCGAAGGCCACGTTTTCAATCTCGACTTCGAGGACTATCACTGATGCGAATGCACAATCCTCCCAATCCAGGAGAGTTCATCGCTGGCACGTATCTCGATCCGTGCGGCCTCTCCATCCGTCATGTAGCCGATCGACTGGGGATCTCCGCCTCAACTTTTCAGCGCCTCGTTGCCGGAAAAAGCCGGATCACTCCCGACATGGCTTTGCGATTATCGCGCGTTCTAGGTCGCAGCGCCGAAAGCTGGCTGTCGATGCAAGACAACTACGACCTCTGGCAGGCTCGTCAGCGACTCGATCTTTCCACACTCACACCATTGGAACTCGCTCCAGCCTGAGGGTCGATCGGTAACCCTATTTAGATCAACAAGAGCTGCGATTAATCCATGCGGCAAAATAGGAAATTCAAGCCAAGCCGCCGTACTCATCCAGCAGGGAAATCACATCTCGGACTCGCTGGGCGTTGATGGCAGAGGGGTCGAGTTGGTGGCAGAGCTGAACACGATTGCATCGAGCTTGCTGTTGAGCTCGGCGAGCCGCTTGTTCTCTTTCTCGAGCTGCTCGATACTCTGCTCCAGCGCGTAGCACTCCACGTCTACGTCGATCGTTGGATGCAATTTAGCTTCTGCAATAGCCGTCGCCACGGCGGCAGCGAGGCAAGGAATTCCTGCTTGCTACGGTATATCGAAGGAAGCGGTTCCCAGGAGGTCGACATGGTCGTAGCTCGTAAACAGGGTGATCAGGGCGAGAAGCAGGGCGGCGAAAACCGTGATCCAGCCTTGACGGTCAAATCCTGAAACCATCGTAGCCAGCCCTAACCCTCGTTACAGGATAGTACAGCTGTACCAGCAAGGCATCCGTGAAGCCACGGCGAGGCGCAATTCCAGGCCGGTGCTGCCTGCGGTTTAGGTGGCGCGAGCTGTTTCCGTAAATCTGTACGACCCATACAGATTGATTGATTGTCGTGATTCAGATGGCCCGGGGCCGTGCTCTGGGCAGTGTCAGGGAGAGAGAGGGGGCGGCACGATTAGGTCAGCGCTCTGCAACCAGCTCCACTCCAGCACCTGCTGCCAGCGTTGCTCACGGGGCCGCAGGCCTGAGCGCCACGGCAGGGAATAGAGCCTCACGCCATCCCCCCGTACTCCTCCAGCAGCGAGATCACGTCTCGGACTCGTCTGGCGTTGACGGCGGAGGGGTCGAGTTGGTGGCGGAGCTGAACACGATTGCATCAAGCTTGCTGTTGAGCTCGGCGAGCCGCGCGTTCTCGCTCTTCAGCTGCTTCATCCGTTGCTCGTGAGCAATCTTCCGCTGCTCGTACTCGATCTCTCTCAGCTTGAACTCGATCTCTCTCAGCTCGTAGTCGACAACGGGTCGCCAGTTGAGCATCGCCAACAAGCGCCGGAACCAGGGCAAAGAGGAGTAATACTCCGATTTGCTGATCGAGTGCGACGGCGCCGAGAAAGGGGATGTGGACATGGCTGTACGACGAGAAAAGAGTGATCAGCGCCAGCAGGCCGCCCAGGAGCAGGGTGAGCCACCCCTGGATGTCGAATAACAAAACCTTACCCACGCCGAATGACCGCCGCTCAACTAACAATACACTTGTACTGGCGAGCTGTTGAAAGCGGGAGGGCCTCTACGGCCCCCGGTTTCAGAAAAGTTGTCACCCTTTGGTGAGTCCCACGATCAGGGAAGACCCGGGCGGAACTGCAGCGGGTTCAGGCAGAACGCTTCAGTGCAAAACCCACCGCACCGCCCAGCACAAGTTGCAGAACACCAGCAGCCCAGTCGACTCTTTTTTCCGGTATCGGACGGAAGAAGCTGAGGACCAGCACCAATGCCGAAAAGGCCGCGATGGCTCCGATCAGGCGAATGGCATTGACCTCAAGGCGATGCCGCTGCCGGCGATCATCCGGGTGCTCAGCACTTCTAACCTGCACACCTCCGGTGAGATCAAGGAGCGCCTTGAAATCAGCGTTCGGGTCACTCATCCGTTCAGATACTCACCAACGTTTCGCGTTGATCGTCTTTCACAAACTGAAGCTGGGCGCCAGCCTCCTCTCGGTCCTTCACCAGCAGGTACAACGCCAGTGCCCGACGGAAGACGTCGGTCTTCGTGAGCCCCTCTGAAGAAGCAAGGTCGTCGAGGCGCTCACTGAGACGATCAGGCAAGCGCACTTCAAGGCGTGAGGTGGTCATCAAGCGAATCCGGCATGCGTACGGCAAATTTTACGGCAAAACCCGGCGTTTTTGAGCCATGGGGCATGTGAGCCGCATGTTGCCCCCACCGCTGCTTCAAGCCAACCCGCCGTACTCATCCAGCAGGGAGATCACATCTCGGACTCGCTGGGCGTTGATGGCGGAGGGGTCGAGCTGGTGACAGAGCTGAACACGATTGCATCTAGCTTGCTGTTGAGCTCGGCGAGCCGCTCGTTCTCTTTCTTGATCTGCTCGGTTTCTTTCTCGATCTGCTCTGTTTCGCTCCTCACCCGCAAGGAATCGCTCCTCAGCTGCTCGATCATTTTCTTCTCTTGCAAAGTCCTCTGCTGCAGCTCGTATCTCTGAACTTTCAGATCGATCGTTGGATGCCAATTGAGCTTCTGCAATAGCCGTCGCCACGGCGGCAGCGAGGCAAGGAATTCCTGCTTGCTGCGGTATTTCGACGGAAGCGGTTCCCAGGAGGTCGACATGGCTGTAACTGGTGAACAGGGTGATCAGGGCGAGGAGCAGGGCGGCGAAAACCGTGATCCAGCCTTGACGGTCAAATCCTGAAACCACCGTAGCCAGCCCAAACCCTAGCCACAGGCTAGTACAGGTGAACCAGCGAGGCATCCGTGGAACCACGGAGAGGCTCAGTTCGGGGCAGGTGCTGTCGGCGGACAGGGTGGCGCGAGCTGTTTCCGTAAATCTGTACGACCCGTACAGATTGATTGATGGTCGTGATCCAGATGTGCCGGGGCCGTGATCTTGGCAGTGTCGGGGAGAGGGGGCGGCAAGATCAGGTCAGCGCTCTGCAACCAGCTCCAACTCCAGCACCTGCTGCCAGCAGTGCTCACGGGGCAGTAGGCCTGAGCGCCGCGGCAGGCAAGACGCAGCTTCGGACCGCAAGGGAGGAAGGTCTGGGAGGCAAACCCCCAACCAGGCTCTGGTTCACCACCACGGCGGTGGAGGGCTGTTGAATTCGCCGTATTCGAGCAGGAAGCCGATCAACCCTCGGAGCTGTTGGGTGTGTTCTGGGGTGGGATCGAGCTGATGCTGGAGCTGAACAAGAGCGCATCGATTTTGGAGTTGAGCGCTTCGAGCCGCTCTATCTCGCTCTTGAGCTGCTTCATCCGTTGCTCGTGCGCGATCTTCCGCTGCTCGTACTCGATCTCTCTCAGCTCGTAGTCGACAACGGGTCGCCAGTTGAGCAACTCCTTCGGAGAAGACTGCGTCTACGCCAACAAGCGCCGGAACCAGGGCAAAGAGGAGTAATAGGAGGGTTTATCGAAACAGCCTTTGCTGATCGAGTGCGACGGCGCCGAGAAAGGGGATATGGACATGGCTGTACGACGAGAAAAGGGTGATCAGCGCCAGCAGACCGCCCAGGAGCAGGGTGAACCACCCCTGGATGTCGAATAACAGAACCCTACCCAAGCCGAACTCCCGCCGCTCAACTAAAAATACACCTGTACTAGCTGACTTTTGAAAGCGGGGGGCCTCTACGGAGGCCATACCGCGAAGCAGCCCCACAGGCCGGCAACCTCCAGCGGCGCTCACGGGGCCGCAGGCCTGAGCGCCGCGTCAGCTGACACGCAGCTTCGGCCGCCACACGAACAGCAGGCCTGCACCCCGCGAACCGCGAGCAATCAACGGCAGGCCCGCAGCAGAACAGAGCGGACGGCCTGGGCGTAGGCGGCCATCTGTTCGGGGGTGATGGTGGGATGCACCAGGAACATCAGGCTGGTCTCACCCAACTGCTTGGCTACGGGTAGGCGTTCAGCAGGGGCTAGGCCGGCATCCTGGAAGCACTTCTCCAGGTAGATCTCGCTGCAACTGCCAGATAGGGCGGGGTAACCGAGTTCAGTGATTTCAGAGAGGATGCGATCGCGGCTCCAGCCGGCGGCGAGGGCTTCGGGCTGCACGAAGACATAGAACTTGTACCAGGCATGGGTAAGGCCCTCTGGCGGAAGGGGCACGCGCACGGCGGGAAGATCAGCCAGCGCATCGGCCAGCAGCAACGCATTGCGGGTGCGGGCGGCAGTCCAGTCGGGTAGGCGCTGGAGCTGGATGCGGCCGATGGCGCTTTGGAGCTCGGTGAGGCGGAAGTTGGAGCCGAAGCGCTCGTGCAGCCAGCGGAAGCCGGGGGGATGCTCACGCGCGTAGACGGCCTGGTGGGTTTTGCCGTGGTCTTTGAAGGCCCACATGGCATCCCAAAGCTCGGGGCTGGAGGTAGTCACCATGCCACCTTCGCCGGCGGTGGAGAGGATCTTGTCTTGGCAGAAGCTCCAGGCGGACACATCACCGAAGCTGCCCACGGATTGGCCGTTGATGCGGGCACCGTGGGCCTGGGCACAGTCTTCAATTACGGCGATGCCGTGGACGCGGGCTAAATCACAAATGGCTGGCATGTCGGCAGGCCAGCCGCCGAGGTGTACCACGGCGATGGCCTTGGTGCTGGGGCTGATCAGCGGGGAAATGGTGGCGGCGGTGATGGCACCAGAATCGATATCCACATCGGCAAACACAGGTGTGGCACCTAGCAGCACGGCGCTGGAGGCGGTGGCGATGAAGGTGCGCGGCGTGGTGATCAGCTCATCACCGGGGCCGAGGCCGATGGCCAGATAGGCGGCTGAAAGGGCTAGGGAGCCATTGGCCATCGCGATGGCATGGCTGCTGCCGCACCACTTGGCAAACTCCAGCTCGAAGGAGCTAGTTTCCTGGCCAGTCCAGGTGTTTACTGTTCCGGAGGCGAGCACATTGGTGGCTGCGTCTATTTGCTCGACGTCGAAGTGGGGCCAGGGGGAAAGGTTCACAGACAGGAAGGGAACAACAAATGAAAGGTCAGGCTGTCTGGAGAGGCCGAGCAGGCACCCCAACCGCAGTCACGCCGTCGGGAAGATCAGTCACCACGGCTGCACCAGCACCAACGGTGACATCAGCGCCAATGCGAACCTGCTGAATCACGGAGGCACCGATTCCGATCCAGCTGCGAGCACCTACTTGCACTTCTCCCGCCAGGTGGGCACCAGGGCAGATGTGCACCCCTTCGGAAATAAAGGCATCGTGATCGACGCTGCAGCAGGTGTTGAGGATGGCGCCTCGACCGATCACGGCTTGGGCCTGAACAGCCGCCTGGGCGAACACCACCGCTCCAGGGCCGACTTCAGCCGAGGGCGACACCCAGGCAGTGGGATGGATCAAGGCAGGTAGTGAGTATCCAGCAGCATGAAGCCGATCCAGCCAAAGCAAACGGGTGCCTGGGTGGCCGATCGCCACAACAGCAGATGTGAATTGCTCCCGGCAGGCGGGCTCGAGGCACTGGGCAAGAGAACCGAGCACAGGCCAACCGAGGACTGCACTTAAGGGATCGGGGCCGCTGCAACGATCATCCAAAAAGACGATGCTGCTGAAATGGCCTGTGGCAAGAGCTGTTTCAGCTACAACCTTGGCGTGGCCACCGGCAGCAAGGATCAGCAGGGCGCTCATTGGCTGGCAGATGAACCAGTGAAGGGCGACATAGTGGCCTCACCAGCTGCACTAATCCCTTCCCGCCTAATCACCTTCAAAATAGTGATCAGAAAGATGCGCAAATCTAACCAAAAATCCTGGTGATCTACATACCAGACATCAAGACGAAACTTCTCCTCCCATGAGATTGCATTGCGGCCGTTGATCTGAGCCCAGCCGCTAAAGCCAGGCTTCACATCATGGCGGCGGGCCTGATCGGATGAATAGAGAGGCAGGTATTGCATCAACAACGGCCTAGGACCGATAAAGCTCATCTCGCCACGAAGGATGTTGATTAAGCCAGGAAGTTCATCAATGGAAGTGCTGCGCAACCAGCGGCACAGGGGCGTAAGGCGCTGGGCATCAGGAAGGAGGGTCCCGCTGGCATCGCGAGCGCTGGTCATGGTGCGGAACTTGAGCAGCTCGAAGGGGCGGCCGCGGTAACCGGGGCGTTGCTGGCGGAAAAGCACGGGGGCATCCAGCTGCCAGCGAACCAAAAGAACCACCACCACCAGAAGGGGCGAGAGCAGAAGCAGAGCCACCAGGGCTGCAACCCAATCAGCCAAATCCTTGAACAGGGCGTAGGTCTGCTGACCAAGATAACCATTGCGACGGCGTGCGTAACGAGTAGCGGTAGTTTCAAGAACTTGGCGACATTGATCGGCTAGCAGGCGACGTGAGAAGCGAGATTCAGCCAATGACCGCGCGTTAGAGCCCATGGAAGCCACCAGAGCCGGTTGTTCCGCCAGGGTGATTAATGCCGCGGCAAAGGCATCGGAATCGCGGGGGGAAACCGGGATCCCCAGCTGATGCTCCTGGATCAGCTCGGCCAGCCAACCGGGATAGTTGATCACCACCGGTAAGCCGCAGGCCAGGTAGTCGAAGAACTTGTTGGGGGAAGTACCGCAGTAGAAAGCTGGAAAGTCATCGAACACCATCAGCCCCACATGCACCGATTGGCGAAGGATTTCAGCCAGTTGGAGTTGTGGGATCAGTGGCAAGAAGTGACAGTTGACTAGCCCTTCGCTGGCAACACGCTGCTGTAGAGCAGGTTTACAGCGGCCATCGCCGATGAACAGCAGCTGGATGTCTTGGCGGCCTAAGTGCTGGAGCTCGGCAGCAACATCTAGAACCGCATCGAGACCATTAGCCAAGCCATGGGCACCCGTGAAGGCCGCTACGAAGGAATTGGGCGGAAAGGGCGCTGGCAGACCACTGATCAGCTGGGGCTGCTTCATCTTGCCACTGGGCTGGGGCTGGAACAGCTCCAAATCGCAGGCGTTGGGGATGCTGGTGATGAGGCTTGGCTCGATGCCGCGCTCCGCGATGCCCTCACAGATTCCAGGTGCCAGACCGATGCAGGCATCAGCGGAGTGGTAGCTGAGCCATTCCAAGGCCGAGAGGCCAGCAAGCACTAATGGGTTGCGAACTACTCCCATGGCGCGGGGCAGTTCGGGCCAGAGCTCGCGCACCTCAAACACAAACGGGACACCCCTCAACCAGCGGGCTGCGATGCCGGGGATACCGGCGGTGAGGGGCGTGGTGGTGGCGAAAACAAGATCGGCGTCGGAGTGCAGGGCCAGCTTCAGGCTCAGCCAGCTGTAGCGAAGAAACACCAAGGAACGCCCAAACAGCCCGAGGTAGTTGGAGTAGGGGAGATCGAACTCAACAACCGTGATTCCATCCACCAAGCCGGTACGAAGGCCTCGTGTGAAAGAGCCGCTCAGGCCGGTATGGGAGCGGGCATCACGCAGGCAAACCATCTGCACCTGATGCCCTGCCTCCACCAGGGAGCGGGCCAGATAGTAAGAGCGGGTACCTCCGGCACCAGCCGGGGTGGAAAAGTACTGGTGTAAGTATAGAATTTTCATAATTGGCTAGGACTAATATGAGAGCTTGAATAACTTGAAATTTCCTGCAAAATGAGCCAACTGGTTAGTAAAGTATTATGCAACGCGCAAGCCCTTAAGGCCACACAGGATTCCCATCACCGCCTCCAGCAAAATACTAATCTGGATGATATCAACCCCGCAGCATGTGTGCATCTCTAATCACCTTGAGGTAGCTGATCAGATCGAGATCGGTAGCGGTTGCAATATTTCTTGGACACATGGAATAGACATTCTCACAATCCTAAACGCACGCTGTCAGCCCTCCCAAGAGAACCTTTAACAAGCTTTGCATCAGCCATGGGGAGAGAGCCGAATAGTGGTGTGAGCATGAAAGGAGCTTGCAAGATGCAAACCTCAAGCACTGGGAAATGTGTTGTGACGCCGTAGGGGCCCCTGCAAAACCAAACGCTACGCCGAATACCTGAGCTGCAGGCTAAACCAGGCTGCGCAGGGGTTGAGTTCCACAGAAATCTACGCCTACAGGTAGGACGCGGGCGACGATATGCAAAAGCATGCCAAAAGTAATGTCAATAAGTGCAGAAAACATACAACCGCCTTAAATTAAAGAGAAGGTGGCAAAAGGGAAGGGCATTTCAACCAATTAAAGGGAACACCATTACAGCAGAAGCTCTCTTGCAAATTCTGCGTAAACCTGCGAAAGCTCGTAGACATCAGAAAACAAGTCCGAAAACACACACATGTTGCGATGATATTCTGCGTGAGCCTCGCGAACAGCAATAATGGATTCACAAAGGGATTCTGCACTGCCAGCCTGATAGCAAGATCCAATCATATATTCTTTGATAAGATCACCAGCCTCCAGCCCTAAACTGCTCACAACGGGAAGACGAAAATTGACCGCGTCAAAGAATTTTATAGGCAATGCAACGGCAGAGTTACTAACATAAGGCAAAAGCATTGAATGCGAACATGAAAGCATTGAAAATATTTCTGACGTAGATAAGTAGCCATAGTAACAAAGATTAGGTGTGCTAACTGCTTCCAACAAGGCCGACTTTTGCCCCCCACCCGCAATCTTGAAGACAAAACAACCAGGAAAACGAAGCTCCAGAATTCCTGCAGATTCAATAATAGTTTCGATATCATAGCCAGAACCCAGAGACCCTGCATACGAAACAACGAATGGAGCGTTTAAGCAGGAGAAAGTTGAAGGGATTTCATTGAGGGCTTGCACGGATTTACTCAGAAGTGCATTACTACACCAATAGAAAACATGCGCTCGCCTTCGCCTTGATCTCGGCATAACCTTGATATAGCTTCTGCTTACCGTAAAGAGCTTTGCATAGGACAACAACCTAAGCGTACGAGAACAAATAAGAGGAAAGAGAATAATAGCGTAAGGTGGTATCAAGCCTAATGGGTGACGCTTTGGTATTGCGAGGGCTTCCGGCCACGCATCGATAAGATCGCAAGATATTTGTTTTTGAAATAGCCAGCCATAAAGAATAGCAAGCCATCCGGTAAAAAAGAGTGGCTCTGCGACTAGGACATGGCTTGGCCTTTCGCATAGAAGTATGGCAAATGCTTTTAGAGCATAAATGAGCTCAGAACAAAGTCTACCTAGGCCAACCGACTTATTGTAGCCTGGAACGGTGACAAAACGAGCGAAATCATATCTCCATGATATGGATTGGAGATCATTAGATGATCTGTTCAATAACGTAGAGTGGCTAAAGCTTTGGGCCAACAGAGTGACGCGATTGCCTATCAGGGATATCGATTTGGCAAGATTAAAATAACGATCGTTGACCAATGAAGATCCCGAGGAGAGAGAATAAGGCCGCAGAATCATAACATGAGCAGGGTATATAATATTATTAGTCATAGCCTATGGCGTAGGCGGTTGGAAATAGGCTTAAAGTGCGATCCAAGCCTAAAATCATAGGGTTCAACCACAGAACATGCGCTCGATAGTTCAGCAGCCCACCAAGCGAATGTGCTATTTGAGGAAACAATGTTATTCGCATACGCAAGAATCGCAAAGTCGTCCAGATAAGAACGGGAACTAATAATCCTAGAGGAATCTAAGCCTGGAAACAAACGCGATGCCTGGCAAGCATCATCAGTAACCAATAGAATGTTCGGATAGATTTTGAAGGCTTCAAGATAATATCCTGATATATCTACTGTTCTGGACAAGTCCCCACATCTTATATGGCCGATAGCGTCATATCCTGAAGCCAAGGAGCGAAGATGGGATCGAGGCTCAATGAGGCATTTTTTTAAGAGTGCAATAAATTCATCCTGAAGAGGAACCTGATATTGCGCATAAGACTTAAATAGTCGAACCGGGGAAGTCGTATCTATTGGATCAATAAAATTATTCCAGTACCTCCCACATACTGGATTATCAACTTTGCGCGAAAAACCCAGCAAAAAGTAATCAGCCAAAGTCTGAGGGGTCTGTTTCAAGTAACAAGAGATCCCTAACATCTTGAGAAAACTCGATTGCTGAGGGCTATTTAGGCGCCTCACCTTCCTGAGCATTTTTATATGAAGACCCTCGGGACTTAAGCTATCAAACAAAGATCTACGTGAGTAAAAGAGATTTAATTGGAAGAGAACATTTCCAAGGCCACCAGAGAGTGCAAGTGTTTTCACGGGAAAAATCAAGAGTAGTCTTTGCTCAAATTCGGGTGGCGCCACTCCAAGTGGAGTAACTCAGGAGGGGCTGCGACACTCTCTGGAGGATGAATAAGTACTGTCAAGAGGTGACTTCTAGGAAGCTAATTACTCAAGTCTGTTTATCAATTATAAACCCTAATCACTGAATTCGCAACTCAGCGGCCAAGTATATCTGTGTAGATAGAGGCAGGGCCGCCTGAAAGTCTGTCCGGCGCGCCCTTGGCGGCTGCGTTCCGGCCTGGTTTGCTCGCGGGGCGTGCCCCTTCGCGATGCCCGAGACTGCTGTCCCTGTCGTTGATTTCAGCGCTGATGCCGACCTGATCAGCTTCCTCAAGGCCATCCCTGATGGCCGGTACCGGAGAGGGGTGCGCTATCCGCAGTGGTACCTGCTGCTGGTGACGGTGCTCGGGATCCTCAGCGACTGCAGGAGCTCACGCGATCTGGAGGCCTTCGCCGAGCGCCACCGGGAAGCGCTGAACAAGGCGCTGGGCCTGAATTTCAAGCGCTGGCCCACGGATGCGACGTTTCTCTACCTTTTCAATAAGTCGCATCTGGAGCAGTTCGGCGAGGTGCTCCAGGCCTGGATGATCAGCCAGATCCCAGGCGGGGCAACGGCTCTGGATCAGTTGGTCTGTGACGGCAAGACCCTCAAAGGCTCCGCGATCGAGACCGCCGACGGCAACCACCGCTTCGTGGCACAGGTCACCGTCTACGCCCGTGCCCTCGGTGTCGCCCTGGCGCAGAAGAGTTACGACACCCATGAATCCAGCGAGCGCTCAGCGCTCAAGGAGCTGCTCAGCACGATGGACCTGGAAGGCAAGCTCATCCAGGCTGATGCCCTGCACACGACGCAAGCATTTTTCACTGGTGCCTCGAGCAGGGCGCCGACGTCGCGCTGACCGTCAAAACGAACCAGCCCACGCTCCATCGGCAGATCAGTCGCCAGTTCGAGGGAAAGCGCCACATCCCTTTCACCGCAACGGCTCACGAGAAGCGTCATGGCCGTGACACCCATTGGGAACTGCGGACCAAGGAAGCGCCGGATCACATCAAGGAGAGCTGGCCGGGCAGCGCCTGAATCGTGGAACTGATCACCACGACGATCAAGCGCAAGGGCAAGCGCAGCGTGAGGCGCCACCTGTTCATCACCACGGTCCGAACCACTCCAGAAGCGTTGCTACGACTGATCCGGCAGCGCTGGAGCATTGAAAACGAATGGCACTGGGCCCGCGACACCCAGCTCGGTGAGGACGCTCACCGCTACGCCAATCGGATCGGTGCACCGGTGTTTGGGTTCCTGCGGACGGTGGTGATGAACCTGCTGCGGCGCGGCGGCTACCGCTCAATTCGCCGTGGACTGCGCGCGCTGTCTCACGACATCAAAGGAATGCTCGCGCTGGGCGGTGTTCAGCTCGCGGAAAACAGCACCTGAACCAACTTTCAGGCAGCCCTGTAGATAGAGGTGAAGAGCTGGTGCGGTTTACGCGAAGGGACCAGCTACCCCGGCTGAGCAACACATCTCAGTGATGAGATTCAAGTGACTGCCATCACCGCGGCGTGATCAGCGGATCGCTATCGCGGTGGCATCTCAATTGTTGAAAACCAGGCCTGCGCCTGACTTCTCCTGGCCTTCCGGCTTGGGATGCAGGACTCCAGCTCATGGAGTGGGATCGGCAGCAACGCCATCGCCCTGGCTGCCGCATCGACCACCACCATTTGTAAGGCAGCCAGCCCGATCCGCAGAAAGCTCATGCCGCGGTTCCAGTGCCGATCCAACTGACGCCTGAGGCCCCAGGGCCTATTAGAAGTCAGGTCGAGCACAGTTCCTGACTGGGTTGTTGCCAGCCCAGGAGTGACAGAAGGCCTCTGATGTCATGGGCCAGAGTAGCCAAGCCCTCAGTGATCGACCAGTAACCATCCATTCGCAGCGCATTCATGGCCAGGCTGCGCAGCGTGGCCATGATCTGCACGCCGTTAGCCTCGCGGTAGCGGTGGGCGTCTTCTCGGAGAGGCACATCCCGCGCCCAGTGCCAGCTGTTCTCGATACTCCAGCGGTAGCGCACGTGCAGCAGCAGTGCTTTTGCGCCAGTGCGCAAACTCGTTACGTAGTAACGGGTCTCGTCGACGGCTTTGCCATCGCGGGTGCCTTTGCAGCGCACTGCCAGGATCGTGGCGCTGCCGGGCCAGTTCTCCACCACCCACTCTGGGGCTGGCATGCCTCGCAATGTCCAGGTGAGGTCGCGGCCGCGTTTGCGTTCACACTTGCTGGCTTGCCACGGCGTCGTGCGGCCATAGGTCAGCCGGGCCTTGATCAGCTGAGATCTTTTGCGGCCACTGTGTTTCACAGCGATCAGGAAGTCGGCGCCACGCTGCTCGAGGTAGAGGAAAAAGGGCGGTTTGCATGCAGCGCGTCGGCCTGCACCAGTAAGCCGTTGAGATCAACGCGATCGAGCAGCTGGCGCAAGGCCGCGATCTCGCCGCGGGCATCGGTGGCGTAGGTGTTTTGAGCGATCGCCACACCCAGGCTGTTGGAGTACAGGCTCACCTGAGCGATAAAACGCACTGCGCCAGAGGCGGTTTGATCGATTGAACCCCGCAGAGTCTTGCCGTCACACACCAGGGTGTCGACGGTCTCAGTGACGCCAGGCTGCGCTGCCAACCACTGCTGCAGAAAGCCTCGAACACATCGACATCAAGCTGAGCGAGCAGCAAGCGGAAGGTCGAATCCGATGGTGGCTTGGCGATGTGGGTGCCGAGCAGCTCGTTGAGGGTCTTGCGGTGGCGTTTGGGAAAACGCTCCATCCCAAGCAGCGAACCCTGGTTACTCAGGATCGCCAGGATCGAAACCAACAGCATCCACCACTGCGGGTAACGAATCCCCCGACGCAGCCGGCAATCGGGCAACGCCTTGAGGAAGCTGATCAGATCCGTTGCAACAGCTGGGTTCTCGAGTGGTGTAACCAAGAGATACGAGCGCGACCTGCGCACCAAACCGGAGCCGGAAGCCGCACGCCAGGGCTACTGGGACACATTTCTAATAGGCCCTGGTGCTCTGCCCACTTAGCAGTGGTGGCAAGAGTCACTCATAGAAGTGCCACGGTCATGAATACTCGTCAACAGACGAAATAATGAATTCCTGCGCAGCCGCCTCCCTGGCGGCTTTTTATGCACTTAAGCCTTCTGTCATTTGTTTATTATTCGAGGTGCCCCGAAGACTGATTTTGAAACAAATATAATCCCAAGCCATAATAAAGATGATCCAGCGACTCAGGCAATCTCTCAATTTCACACGAATGCAAACAATGGCTATCGTCAAGATAAGCAAAATCGGACAACTTAAATCCAAAAGACTGAACATAATTATTTATTGAAATATAATCAAATACCCTATGAGCATTAAAATAAAGACGAGGAGATCCAATGGGTACAGCAATAAGCAAATAACCGTTCACGGAAACAAAAGAAGTTAAGCTTTTGATGGCTGTTTTCCATCCATTAGGACAAATAGAATCTCCATACCTTCCGAGACCAATATGTTCGATGACATGCAAGCAGGAAACTAAATCATAAGTGGGTTTATTAGAGCTCATTTTAAAGCTCGAAATGTTTAATAGGTCGAGCTGAATCGATGAAATATTATCAATTGGCAGAGAAAAGTTTCTAATATCACTGGAAATCACATGATTAACAAAATATGAGCTGGGCACAACAAAGCCACTTAAATCCGATCCCACGTCAAATAAGATGGGAGGCGAAATAACTTTTACCTGGTTGAGCGCCCAAGAGTTCATCTTTAAATACGCAATAGAGTAAGAGCCGGCATTTGCAAACCGATCCGTGATACAAGGAAATATATCTAGCGAGGGTAAATCGCAGGTCGATGGACTAGACAAAGGTAGAAACGCTAAAATATACTGCACGAAATCACTCATATACAGTAAAAGGCCCAAGGGTGCATGGGCCAACCTAAGTAGATTAATGCCGCTCAAATCAAGAACAACATATATTCTTTTTAGAAAATTTTTCAATCTTGAAGAAACAAAAAAGCTCATTTTTGTCAGCCGATAAGAAAAGAAATTGAGCGTTATCCGAAAATAACGCAATATACGCCAAGGATGCAGAATAGATAAATAACGCTTCTCGTTGAAATCTATAATACAAGCATTTATCTCATCCTTGAATAAAATTTGTGCAGCATTTGGTGAATTAGAAATACCCCCAAAATAAAATTTAGCAACAACCATGTCTAGCTTTATAAAAGCAAAATTATTCCTGTTAAGAAAATGAAGGTGCCAGTCTGCGGATATCCTTAGCTTAGAAGAATAAAGGCAAAGGAAGAAACCAATGGGATATATAGTAGCTGGATGAGGAACATTCCAAACAGCTAGGCCCCCGGAATATTGGCCGATAAGACTTGAATCTTCAGAAATTTGAGAGACAACGCCAGACACAACATTAAAGGCATTATTACGCAAATAGTGCAACATATCAATAAATCCAGATGTCAGCTCATCGCCTGAATTTATAAATGCTATATGTGTGCTTCCAATAAATTTTGAATAGCCTATCCCATAATTAAAAGCACTATATATTCCCATTTTTTTATCATGAATAATGTTGCAATGGTTTAAAAAGGGCTTAAGGGCGTCAACATGCCAAGTTTTTTTAGTAAAATGCAATAGCTCATCAGCGGGAATGACCAATACAAGCGATACTTCATATAAATATTGACCAAATGAACTTACTATTGAATCAATTGTCTTGATCAAATCATTATCAGCATGCTTGGCTACTGTAATTAAAGATAATTGCACATTACTCATATGGTAAAACAGTTAAAAATGGTTAAAGCGGAAATAGGAAAAGACAACACCAAGAGTAAATAACAAGGAGCAAAATACTTGAAACTAGATTGAAAAATCAGGACTAGAGAATAGTAAGAAATAAAATGGAAAACAAAGTGGAAGGAGAAGCAAATGGCCCAGTTCTTAATACATCAATCAGACATGATCCCAGGATAACAAAAAGGATTCGGCATTTAAATGAATTCAAATCAAGATATTTGAGGGAAAGAGCAAAAAGAAATATTAGTAAATATACAAATATTACGCCTCCATCCATATAAGAATAAAAGAATCCCGATGGAAATGCATTTAGGCCTTGGTCAAAACCTATCATTGCCCCTGATCCAATTGGATAGTCAATTAAAGTAAATAAGGATAAAAATTTATCAGATTGGTTGAAAATATTATAAACCCCAATAATAATCCAATCTAGTGATGCAAAGGAGAAACCAAAGCGATCTAAATTCTGCAAGTCATACGCTTTTGCATTATCATAGGATATAAGTTGAGAAAAAAAGAAAAGGGGGCCAATCATATAAACATAAAGAAATCTTGAAAAACTTTCGCTAGTTCGCGAGAGGAATAACGGAACAAATGGTATAAAAAAGAGCCCGGTTCGTTTTAGTATTTTCCAAAAATAAGAAAAACTTACCACTCCATTCGGAGCAACTGATACTATGGAGAGAATCAAGTAAAGTAATAATTCATAAATAAAAGTTCGACTACCAGTTACAAATGAAAACAAGAAATAAGAAAAGAAGGAAAGTAGTGTAAGGCGCGGAATGGACCTTCGAAAAACCAGGCTAATCACCAGGCTCGCAGATACAAGTTTAAAGGTGGCATTTGCGACAAATAGAAAGAACAAGAAACCGGGTACATTCTTAAACAAAGATATTTCTGAAAAGAAAAAATTTGATCGGGCTTCAGAAAAATTAAAACCAGTGCCAGATAAGACTGAAAAAGAAAAAATAAATATAAATAATGAAATTAAAAGCTGGACAATCTGCAAAGCTATCCAAAAATAAGTATTTGAAAAAGTAAGATTTTCGGTAGAGCATTTATTATTAAAACTAAGTCGTAAATTAGGTTTTTTAAGTAAAAATGCAGTAGCTAAAGCAAGTGATCCAGCTACTGAACTAAGAATAACTTGAGACGAAATTGGATAAAAAGAGAAAGGATTGATTAAAGCAAGTGTAAGCTGCAGATTATAAAGAATAAAGGCTAACAGGATCGCAATACTTGCGGAAGTTAATTTAATTCTCATAAATTTTAATAAGCATTTCTTTGGTCATAGATTCCAAAATCAAAAAGTTTTGGAAGATTATAGCTGCAAATTATTGCGGAAATCACGTAGAAAGCCGGCTAAGGAATTAATTCTTTAACAAGTTAAAAATTTTAAGATAATTTCAAAAAACTTGACACATAAATTATTAAAGTAATGAAAAATGTCTTTTAGAGAAAACCTTAGTGCGTGCTTTAAATAGTGCTTTTTACTAGGCGTAGAGGTGATCGCTGCATTTTGGATCCACAAAAACACATCATCTGTAACCCAGCTACAATTAATAGTAGCAAAGGCTACAGGAGGATTTACACCTTTTTTTTTGCAATAAATAATACCTCCAGCAGAATAAAGGTTCTTTAGTTTTTTAAAGTATTGCTTTACTGACGTAAAACACTCGAAATCATGTGATTGACATATACATTCATCAAACCAAACATTGTTTTTTTGGAACAATAATGGCAAGCTAGGTGTTTGAAGAGTTGGCTTTTTTCTTTTAAAATTTTGGAACGCTCGCATTTCGGTAAAAGCATAATAATTATGTAATTCATCAAATTCTTTTTGCTGCATATCAAGAAATTTACTGTCATGATAATCTTCAATTATACTTGTGCAATATTGACTAACTAATTCTTGTCTAATGTATCCGGAAGGACAGGCATCATTGCATAAAGTAGTGCAATCATAATTTGAGTTAGTTAATTCATCCTCAAAATGATTCAAATTCATCATGATCATAGTATCAGAATCAAAATGCCAGAAGCTACGGATATTTTGTTGCATGAGAAACACTTCTAATGCGAAAAATCGCTCAAAAACATACCTTAACCAGTCTTTGTTACCTTTAACTGGATTATGAAATTTTCCCTGAACCCAATGGAACGAAGCATTAAATTCATCCCTCTTTTGAGACTTTAATGAGCAAGAATCAATGTGCTTCCATCCATATTTTAATGCTAAACTTTTATTTAATTTGTCACCAAGAAGAATACATATCTTGCTAGGATTTGACTTTTTAGCCTGATGCAGTGTAAATTTCAAATAGTTACTGTTTCCATAATGCGTAAAAATTAACGGAAGTGAAATCATTGTCGTTATTTGAAAAGATGCAACGTGGCAAACAAGATTAAAAAAGAAGGGAAATAGCTAAGGAACAATTAGATATTCAAAGTTTTCTGAGAAAGAGAATCGGAGCCAGCCTCAGCAGAAATTGATTGTGACTGAGCAGGCATCAAGATTATTACGGCCTAGCTATCTGGAAGTTTAGCTGCAGAGTGCCAGCATTTTGTCACTTCTTATTGGCCTAGAAAAGGCGTTGCGTGGACGCGTTAAAGACGGTAAGATTCTGAACCAATTTATCGAGCTTCATCACCAACATTCAGTGTAATGGTTCAACTCTATGTGGCAGAGAGCATCTCCAGGAACAGGTCCAGTGTAATACGCCGCTTAAATTGCCCAATCTTGCATTCAACTGATTTGCTTTAGCTGTGGTAATTAATGATCTGTTGCTTCACGGCAGCAGCGGCCTCCAACCAAATGCTGTAACTCAGTGTAGCCATCAGCCCCGGCGAAGGCCGAGCTGATGGCTACACTGAGTAGTGTCCCTTTACTTGGTGTAAATTCTAAAGCCCGATTGCCATAGCTTAGAGTGAACAGATGTGAATGATGGGCTCTCATTCGCAGGACGTGTATACCTAGTTATTACATTATAGAAGGACGATAACATTTCAAGTTGTTCGTTTGGGGTTGAGCCTAGTTGTTAGCTACGCCTGAATCTCTTTTGTACTACTCTGCGCCGGCTCACTAGGAGCTTGTCGCACGTTGCGATGAGGCCAGGAAGCGGTGATTGAGCTCTTGTGATTCCGGAATATCCGATTGCAGCCGTTTGCGACATGATCCAGGCCCTCAGGCCGTGGCCATTGATGCCCTGAACAGCTTGAGCAGGTTGTGGGTGGTGGCCATCAGCGCCCATTCCCCATTCACCCTCTCCAACCCTCGCAATCGGAACCGATCCAGGCCTCTGGCCCCCTTGATCTGCCCAAAAACTGGTTCCACCGCAGTTTTGCGCACTGCATAGACCGCATGACCGGCCTTGGATCTGAGCTTCCGCTCCATTCGGCCTCTGGCATCGAGATCTCTGGGTGCTCGGCCCCGTGCTGGCCTGGGCCGCTGACTGTGCTGCTGCCGGCTGGTGGAGATGTAGGCATTCAGCCCTTTATCCTCACAGGCTTCCAGGTTGGCGGTGCTGTAGTAGCCGGCATCCGCAATCAAGCCATCCGGCAGTTCCCCAGTGTTGGCCTTAATCCGCTCCAGCATCGGCAGCAGGTGCACCGCATCGCTGGGCTGGTTGCTTACTCCGATGGCCACGATCACTTGGTGGTCAGCGTCCACAGCGGCCTGGCAGTTGTAGCCCTGGATCCAGCCGTCAGCGCCCTTGAGGATATGGCTGTCAGGGTCAGTGAAATTCCGCTGGGCCTGCGGTTTGGGCAGGGCCGCCTGAAAGTCTGCCCGGCGCGCCCTTGGCGGCTGCGTTCCGGCCTGGTTTGCTCGCGGGGCGTGCCCCTTCGCGATGCCCGAGACTGCTGTCCCTGTCGTTGATTTCAGCGCTGATGCCGACCTGATCAGCTTCCTCAAGGCCATCCCTGATGGCCGGTACCGGAGAGGGGTGCGCTATCCGCAGTGGTACCTGCTGCTGGTGACGGTGCTCGGGATCCTCAGCGACTGCAGGAGCTCACGCGATCTGGAGGCCTTCGCCGAGCGCCACCGGGAAGCGCTGAACAAGGCGCTGGGCCTGAATTTCAAGCGCTGGCCCACGGATGCGACGTTTCTCTACCTTTTCAATAAGTCGCATCTGGAGCAGTTCGGCGAGGTGCTCCAGGCCTGGATGATCAGCCAGATCCCAGGCGGGGCAACGGCTCTGGATCAGTTGGTCTGTGACGGCAAGACCCTCAAAGGCTCCGCGATCGAGACCGCCGACGGCAACCACCGCTTCGTGGCACAGGTCACCGTCTACGCCCGTGCCCTCGGTGTCGCCCTGGCGCAGAAGAGTTACGACACCCATGAATCCAGCGAGCGCTCAGCGCTCAAGGAGCTGCTCAGCACGATGGACCTGGAAGGCAAGCTCATCCAGGCTGATGCCCTGCACACGACGCAAGCATTTTTCACTGGTGCCTCGAGCAGGGCGCCGACGTCGCGCTGACCGTCAAAACGAACCAGCCCACGCTCCATCGGCAGATCAGTCGCCAGTTCGAGGGAAAGCGCCACATCCCTTTCACCGCAACGGCTCACGAGAAGCGTCATGGCCGTGACACCCATTGGGAACTGCGGACCAAGGAAGCGCCGGATCACATCAAGGAGAGCTGGCCGGGCAGCGCCTGAATCGTGGAACTGATCACCACGACGATCAAGCGCAAGGGCAAGCGCAGCGTGAGGCGCCACCTGTTCATCACCACGGTCCGAACCACTCCAGAAGCGTTGCTACGACTGATCCGGCAGCGCTGGAGCATTGAAAACGAATGGCACTGGGCCCGCGACACCCAGCTCGGTGAGGACGCTCACCGCTACGCCAATCGGATCGGTGCACCGGTGTTTGGGTTCCTGCGGACGGTGGTGATGAACCTGCTGCGGCGCGGCGGCTACCGCTCAATTCGCCGTGGACTGCGCGCGCTGTCTCACGACATCAAAGGAATGCTCGCGCTGGGCGGTGTTCAGCTCGCGGAAAACAGCACCTGAACCAACTTTCAGGCAGCCCTGGCGGTTTGGGGTTCCCGACTGCATCGGTTGGCAGCGTGCGCTGCGGCATTGCCAATGGATCGGTGCCGGCAGCCGCGGCAACGGTGCTCAGCTCCAGGCCTGCGGCTTCGGCCTTCTCGATCGCCAGCTTCTGAGCCTCATCTGCTCGTTTGCGGGCACCACGGCTGCGGCGTGCCGCCAGCTTTCTGAGCTGCTCATCGCCACTGGCCTCAGATGCTTCTGCGTCCTGCTCAGCAGCCTCGGCCTCGTCGTTCAGTTGAGCGGCCTTGGCAGCAGCAGCTTCTGCTTCTAGTTCAGCCCTGGCCTTGCGAATCCACTCCAGCCGGCTGGAACGTCGCTGAAGTTCCTCGGGCAGTTCGTCGCCCCGCTTGCCCTTGCCGTACTGGCCATCTTCCTGGACATCGATGATCTCGGCCTTGCGCAGCAGCGCTCGCATCTCAGCCTCGAGCTGCCGTTCGCTTTTGAGCATGCGCTCATGGCTCATCGCCTTGTGCTTACTGGCATTGACTTTGGCCTTGGTGCCATCCAATGCCACCTGCCCCAGGCTCACCAGCCCCGGCTTCTGGCAGAGCCGCAGCACCTGAACAAACAGACCGGCCAGGGCAGGCAGGTGACGGCGGCGGAAATCGCTGATCCGGCTGTGATCTGGCTGCTGATTGCCGGTGAGAACCCGGAAGGCAGCGTCTTCCCAGCAGGCTTTCTCGATCTTGCGGGAGCTGGGCAGCCCGACGCAGTAGGCGTACAGGAGCAGCACCACCATCATTCGCGGCTCGTAGGCCTTCTCGCCCCGCGGATCCTTCTGCCGGTAGACCGCGTGGATCTCCTCAAGATCAAGCTCGCCGGCCAGATCCAGCAAAAAGAACACCAGGTGGCTCTCTGGCAACCAGTCCACTGGTGATGGCGGCAGCAGCAGCGTCTACTCGGGATTCCAGGTGCGGAACGATTTGGCCTTGACCATGCCCCATTCTCTTGCCCAGACCCATTGCCGTCACTGGGATCTGGGCAGATTTCAGGGCGTCTGTGGAGAGGCCTTGCCCTGACCTATGTGCGACACGCTCCTAGGGAATTCAGCAGCAGCATCGAGCACTTCAGCGGGGTTGAGATGCTGCGAGACGCCAATGGAGGGCCACACTTCCACTACCTGATCGACGGAGAGCCGAAACCCCGTAGAACTATCGAAAGTCTTCAATCCCCCAGAGCGATTGGCATAGAGCTTCAACTGTAAGAACAGCTCACATTGCGCGAGCCGGTTTCGCTGCCAGATGGTGTGAATGCAATAACACTCCCAACTGCTTCCAACTCAAGCACCGCCTTGCGGTTCTCGGTGCACACCAGCTCAAACTGCTACGGCGTGAGATGTAGACCCTCCGGTTGGCGCATCGGTAGGGTGGGGCCGGGAAGCCGACCGGATTGTGCTGGAGAAGCCAGACCGGACCAAGAGGGTTCTGAAGGCACACGCTCCCCGGCGCCCAGCGAACGCGCTCTATTGGACGACCTGATCGCCAAACGGCGAAAGAGAATGTGATAGAGTGGTGCCGAAGGCACTCTCCGCATGGTGATCGTGGGAAGAACTCGTGTGGATCTGCAAGACTAGGGGATACTTGCAGCCTGAACTAAAGATAAAGCTGCTGGGCTGATATTAGTCAGCTATTAAGAAACTTAGCCAAGTGATCATTCCTGGAATTTATCGGCAGGCAAAGAAGAATTAATTGACGTTTTTAATATAGAAAAGCGCAACGCAAAAAGTACAGATTTTCTTATCAAATTTGAAATACCAGCAAAGTGGACTCAAAGCGTTGCATCAAGGCCACATAAAGTGTGTAGCTATTAAGAACATCGCGGAAGCAAAAAACCGACGTGCATAATAAATTAAAACTTACAAGACAACTAAAGGCAGAGAATGGCGCCAAAAGGCACTAAAAATATTGGATAATTTAAAGAATATCTTCTAGGCTAAGACAGTAATTGCCCAAATGCCCAACTACAGCACCCCCCGCTTTATTCGCGTACGCCAACGCGTCGACCAAGGAAATATCGTTAGCAAGGCAATAGCATAGCGTAGAAATTACAGCATCACCAGCCCCGGTGACGTCAAAAAGATCCTTTTGCAATACAGGACTGTGAACAAAATCTCCAAATTCATTGAGGCAACAAATTCCTTGACTCCCTAGCGTAATTACAGGTCTTTTAATCTGCAGATCATCGCGAAGAATGGCTAAAATAGTTGAACAATCTAAATTCTGGAGATATCCCAATGACTTCATTAAAAGATTAGCCTCAATAAGGTTAGGCGTAATAACATCTGCACCCCTATAAACACCTAAATCAGCCCTAGGCTTCGGATCGACAAGAGTAATTATGTTACTAATGCTAGCGTAGGACAGAACAGACTTAATCAAAAAATCAGACAGCGAGCCTTTATTGTAATCAGAAAACACAATTAAATCAGGCTTAAATTCAAAAACTGCAGAAATAATTAAGTCATCGTAATGATCGGGAATTGCCACACTATCAATATCCCAGCGGGCAATAATTTTGTCTAAACTCGTAAATCTATGCTTGATGCTTACAATGTCAGAATCGAATAAAAATTCAAGAGATTTAGAATAGTTTTGAGCCTCGCGGAAGCTACTGAGTCTATATTTTTTAAAAAAGGTCTGGTGGTCATGAAGTACGACCAAAGGAGCGACCTCGAAACCAAAAGTAAGCAACTGACGAGCAACGTTGAAGGAACCCCCTAACATGTAGTCGCTACTGAGCTCATTTAAGACAGGAAAGGGGCCTTCTGGTGCAATCCTAGTTACCTCACACCTGTGATAAACATCAATCATTCCGTCTCCCAACAAAACAACTTTTTTCATAATGAAAGATTTACAACTTGGGGCAATTAAGCGACACAAAAGCAATACAGGAAATGACCTACTTACTTAAGTTTTACAAAACATGGGTCGCAAAAGGCTATTATTGTGAATCAAAGAGTACGCCCAGCTAGGCACGAAAGAGCCTATAGGATAAAATGCAGCTAATAACTGATTGACAGGGCTACAGGCTATCTAAATCTGCATTATTACAAGTAATAACAAGACAAGCTTGTCCGCAATAAAAAAATTAGGGGCGCGGGGGAATAAGACCAGTCTATAACCACGAAAGTAAGGAGGTAACTAGTGGATCGTGAAGATGTGGCCTAACGAAAATGATAAGGAACGCCAGTACAAGCAACACACCTCAACTTCATAAACGCAAGAGCAGCTACAGAAATGCTGCTGAAACTGGTACAAGTCGATTAGAGCCTTGTAAACTGGAAGTAGAACAGTGAAACAAAACTGCTTGAGGAAATTAGGACGATGATACCGGAACATTGAGGGGGTGATATCCCCGGGCTGCGAAAGGCACCCCTCAAGCCCTATGAACTAACAAGTTGACAGTGCTCAAGATGAGCTGCAAACGACGTTAAAACCCTCACGGCGCAAATGGGAATGACGCAAAGAAAGAGAGTACAACGCAAGTGCTCACTTCTTGAGTCAGTACATGGTTACCTAGACACATAAGTGCAATAGTCTAGAATGTAAAAATGGTCAAGTTCAATCAGGAAATGTATCAATAAATTCTAAAATCGGCAAGCATTACATAAAGAGAAGAAAATCAACAAGTTAATGCAATTAAACGAAAGAATACAGAAACAGACAGTGTCACATAATAACGAGCTTGGTGCAAATAAAAAAAGGACGGGCCTAATCAATATCTTCGTGTAAAATAGAATTATCTCGGCAATACGCAAAAAAGAACGGAAGAAAATTAAAGTAATTAGAATAACAAGCAATGTTAGGAGAAACATCTACATCCTCAACACTACACAAAGCAAAGATAGATTTGATTCTAGTATTTATTGCCAAGAAGAATGGGCCAGAAGCTACACTTATTAAGGCAAGAGAATTAGCAGCCATGCATACTGCGCTCGTGAAGGAAAACTTATTAATTCCAGATCTATCGCTAGCATATGACGTAGAGCATTCTATGTCAAGGTAGGGATTTAATCGCTTTAAGGATTCGACAAGAATTTCCAAATTAACTACACAGTCAATGCCAAGCTGCTGTGATAGTGGCCTTTGATTTAGCACAAAAATGTCAGGTTTGCGCGGGCAGATCGAAACAATTGCGTTATATCTATGTCTAAAAACACTAGAATAGACAAGATCCAAGCGACTCTTGGACCTTAACTGCCGCAAAGGCAGACTATAATTTGAAATTAGGAACCTATAAAAAGCTTGATAAAAATCACTATAAGAACGCCTCGAATCATGCGACCCAGCATACACAAGTTTTGACTTAGTCCATGTCAATTTGGAATTTTTCCAAATATTAATGGCTGATGTCAAAATACCAGGCGCACAAGGCCTCACGTGAAGATTAGAAACGGAATTTAACCATAGATTAGCAACCAAATAAACTTCCTCTCTCACAAAGTAAGTAATTACAATAGAAGGGTTGGTTAATGCAATACATGAAAGAAAAACATAATCTTGGATAATGTCACCCAAGCCATAAAAATTATAGAATTCGTAACTGGAACGCGTTTTTTCACCAACAAAATCTGAGCTTGGCGTGAACTCTTTTGCTGAATAACTGCCTAAATTCCAACGGGCATCCCCCAAAGCGGGAACAAAAACGGGAGGTAAGAAATTTACAATCTTATTTACAAGATTATCAAGTCGCTTGCGCAATGAAAAACCAACCTTAGAAACAAGCGAGTTCTTATAAAGGAACTTTGCGGCATAAGCAAAGCCTAGGTAAATTGGCAAAATTAAAAATGACCGGAGTGACCCAGTGTCAACAGGAGAGAGGCGAGTATACCCTATTTTATCATCAAACCCTACATTTTGCACTATTGATGAATCTAGATGTAGGTGCTTTGATCTCGCTATAAAAGAGATATATGCGAGCTGATAATTCCATGCTGAACAGTCATAACAACTAAATATCCTTGGTGCACTGAAAAGCACATCCAAGAAGAGAGAACAAAGACTCCTTTCCGCAAAAACATCAAGTGATAACGAAGAGATCAGCTTTGAAAGCCAAGCCTCACGATTGACTAAATATCCGATCATAAAAGACGATTTCATTAGCCATCCACCCATACCTGGGCGATAAGACGAAGTAAAGATAAAACTTTTTTTAGCATCATGATAACAAGCATCCGATATAAATCCGGTCGCAAAAGAAACTGTCTTTTCACAACTGCTCTCTAATTTATCGAGTATCGTGCCTAGCAGGGGCAAGCTGAGACCTGACACCTGAATATCGTCCTCAATTAAAAGCAAGTATTGATGCCATTCCGCTACAGCCTGGATACATGTTGGTACAGCGTATCGGCAGCCATGATTCACACCAAGTTGATAGTATGAACATCTGTGATGTTGCGTAAACTCCTGCAAAATCTGGGAGGTACGTAGCCAATCATTTACCAGATCAGGATGACTTCCGTTCACTAGCCCATCCTGAAATAAATATGTTTTTAGATGCTTTGAAAGAGTACTAATAACCTTAAGGCTCTTCATTGTATTATCTGAACAACTGCGAGCTACAAATACAATAACCAAAGAATCAAGATGGTTAGAATTCAATGTGAGTGACATCATATAAAAAAGAATACAGTGAAGTTCTGCTCGGTCAGGACCGGCAACAAGGTTCTCTATTGCACAGCCAGGAATTAGTTAAGAAGTTTAGCATGAGATTGCCAGGAATCTTGGATCGCGATTATAGTCATGCTCTCAATACTGGGTTAATTAAAAACGAGAAGATGAAGCTGGTAACCATAAACAATTGGTAGCAATAGCTAGTGGATTAAGCAATCAGCTGTCAGTTCCTATCGCTCTAGAAAAGTTTTTTCTCCTATTTGCACTTTACTAAGCTAAGAAACCGATCAAAGAACTGAGCCGTGTTTACAGATGAGCGATCTACATCAGGGGTGAGCTCACTGATTTGGAAATAAATTGGCTCCATTACGCCATTTTCAGTTTCATTATCAAGGGCTCTGCCGACTTGATGAATCAACAACACCTGTGCCTGCATATACAGCGCCATGGCAATCCCAATCCACTGCCTTAAACCGCCGCTGAGCGAAATTCTCTTTACGCATACAAAGCTGGCATAGCACCCAGCACTGCTTACAATGAAGGTGGCGATCAGAGCCTGCTGAGCTGCCGCTCGCCCACTAGCCAGATCAACTTGGTTCATGGGAATAGCAAAAGCAATATTTTCAGGAATCGAGCCTATGGGTAAGCAAGATGCTCTGGGGCGGTGACTTTCAGGAAAGGTGACACTCCTAGGCTGCCGTTCAGGCGGCCTGTACCAAAGGTAGCGGCCCTGGCTCATTGAGCTCATCCGGCAGCTGATTGATCCAGACCTCCGCCGGTTGACACCAGCACCTGGTTGATCGTGACCAACGCCTTGGATGGTGCTGGCGTGCCTCTTCGTAGACGACAGCCCGCTGGCGGCAGACCTCAATCGCATCACCGTTGTGACGCTGGATGGGCATCTCGAATTTGATCCAGCTGCTGCGGTGTTGGTGGTTGTACCAGTCGACGAACGCGGCCACCCATTGACAGGCCTGGTCCTTCGAGGCAAATGGCTTGCGGGAGTAATCAGGTCGATACTTCACCGGCCTGAACAGCGATTCCGAGTACGGGTTGTCGTTGCTGACGCGAGGCCTGGAGAACGACCTGAGCACTCCCAGTTCCTCCAGCCGCGATTCCAGCGTCGCCCCACGCAACTCTTCGAAAAGCCTGCGGCTAGGCATTGCCTTTGTCGGCATGGAGGATCAGCGGCGGTTTTCTTCCTTTGCTGATCCATTCTCTGAGGCAAGCCCGACTGACCAAATCCACTGCGATGGCTGGATCTTCCCGTTCGGCGACCTCCCAGGCCACCACCTTGCGGCTCCAGACGTCGATCACCAGATAGAGGAACAGCGAGATCCCGCGGACAGTGGTGGGGAGATAGGTGATGTCCCAACTCCAGAGCCGGTTCGGAGCGATAGCCCTGAGCCTTGGAACGGCTCTGGGTTTCTGAGGTGGCCGTACACGCCCCCGCCGGTGAACCTGACCGTGGACGTGGAGCACCCGGTAGAAGCTGCTCTCTGAACCGATGTACAGCCCCTGATCAGCAAGGGCTGGCACGATCTGTCCCGGTGGCAGCGATGCGTATTCAGCCTGGTTGCAAGTGAGCAGGATGCGCTGGCGCTCCTCTTCACTCAATCTGTGGGAGACAGGGCGTGAGCTGGCTTTACGCCGATCGTGACCACTGTCATCTGCCGTCAAGGCCCTGCGCCACCGCTTGAGCGTGCGCAGAGAGATCTCGATCTCACAGCAGGCACGCACCAAACCCGCGCCAGCAGCATGCGCCTCATTGATCAGCTCAATCGCCTTGCGCCGGTGAGCGGAGCTGGTCAGCCTTCCGCGTCCTCCGAGCAGAAGGATTCCCACTATTTTTGCAGCACCAGCAAGGCCGCCATTTCCGCCATGGCCTTCTCCTTGCGCTGGAGCTCCTTCCTGAGGGCTTTGATTTCTCGCTGGTCCTGGGCGCGGAGCTTCTCCAGCTCCTTCTGCTCTTTCAAGGTGAGAACTGGCTTTTCATTGGCATCCTGGGCGGCCTGGCGCCAACGCTCTACCTGCTCAGGAAACAGTCCTCGCTCTCGGAAGTAGGCACTGAGTTCGGTGGCGTTTAAGACAGTAGTCTCCATCACCACCGTGAACTTATCGGCAGCTCCCCAGCCCTCTGGATCCTTCTCGGATGCCGGCACCACCTATCCCTGCAACCGCCATGCCTTTCTCCAGTTGTAGAGGGTCACCACGTGAATGCCCAGCTCCTCTGAAATCCTGGCAACGGACTGTCGCATGGGCGGACTCATCCGCCCTCTCACATCAGCTTTGACCGCCTCGCTGTAACGACGCATTGGTCATGTCTTCAAGCCCCCGGGTGTTCAGATCAAAGGGGTGACAACTTTACTGAAACCGGGGGGTCACATGGGGGATCACTTCTTGCCAGGCCGACAACTACAAGCGAGGCCGCCCCGGTGCAGGTAGCCACAAATCCCCAGCAGCAGCAAAGGTTGGAATTTGGTGGCGATTGAATGGGTAAGTCTGAGACATGCAAACACAGGAGAACCTGGTCAACCATGGAGACCGAGGGTGATTAAACTAAATCAAGTTATCAAATATTAAAAAACAAACATCGAGCCAGAATCTTCTATTAAGAATAAATATCGCAAACTAAATGTGCCCAGAACTACTGGAAGGTGTAAACTGGGGGCATATGAAGATCATCAAAAGAAAGAGTCGACTCAATCCTAGACTTCCCAAACTGTGAACGAATAGCATTAGAGATATCAAACTTTGTAGGGTAATAAATTTCAGTCAAAGCAGTCGAAGTCGGACAAGGGACCGAAGGGCAACTTAGAGAGAATGGGGCCGAAAGGAAATCCACAGAATTACGTGCTGCCATGGCTATCACTTCTGACCCTACGCCAAAAGAGGAATTAGTAGTATCGACAGTCAACAGACGCCTAGTCTTTTGCAGAGATCTAAGAATTGTTCCTTCATCAACAGGGTTAAGAGAGACAAGATCTATAAGTTCAACACTAATACCAGAAATTAGAGATAGAGCCTCGCAAGCAGCCTGATACCCGTCTCCATAAGCGATCACAGTTATATCTTCTCCAACATGAGAGACTCGAGCCTTGTCTAAAGGGAGCATAAATGAATCTTCGGGTACATGCTGTCTGGTTTTAAAGAGCCATCGAGGCTCAAGGATGACGACAGGGTTATTATCAGAGATTGCGGACGAAAGAAGGCCCTTAGCCATATAAGGAGAAGATGGTATGACAACCTTTAGGCCAATGACCGAGCCAAACAACCCATACAAAGACTGAGTATGCTGAGGACCATTACCCCACTGACGGCCAATATTTATACGAAACACAATAGGAACTGAATTGGACCCTCCAAACATATAATTCCATTTTGCGGCCTGGGTAAATATTTGATCAGCAGCAAAAAGAGCGAACTCAACGCGTCCGTGGTGGACTATCGGACGCATACCGTGGATGGCAGCTCCAACTGCCATGCCAGTCACAGCATCCTCAGAGACTGGAACATCAAGAACTCGATCAGGGAATTGATTTTTTAAACCTGCAGTCGTACCGTCAGCTCCATTTGGGTATGAAACACCAAGACCAAGAATAAAAACTGAGGAATCTCTAGAAAGAGCTTGCTCAGCGGCTTCATTTAAAGCCTGAGTATAAGTAATAATACGCATTCTAGTCATACAAGTCTGAGTAGAGGTCTTCAGGGTTAGGGTCAATAGCGGACGAAGCGTAACTAATTTCGCGAAGAACAAGTTCGCGCACCCTAGATTGCACAGCGAACAGTGACTCTTCAGAAAACCCTTCTAAAATCAAGAGTGAACGCAAACTATTGATGCAATCCATCTCTTGGCGAACTGCGGGTAAGTCTACTTTTCTATAGCCCTGAATATCGTCAAACAATGGAGAACTGTGCGCCATATGCCGAAAAACTTCACACTCAAGCACAGCCGGACTACCTTGTCGAACTCCGACTAGAAGCTCACAAGACTTAGCATAAACGTCAAAATAGTCATTACCATCAGCTTTTAGATAAGAGACTCCAAAGCCTCTAACAATTGCTTCAGTGCTGAAGTCGGGAGAACGACGATCAAGGATCGTAGAATTAACTGAATAAAGATTATTTTCGATGACTATCATTAGAGGAAGCTTGAAGAGAGCCGAAATATTAAGAGTTTCATAAAAGCCGCCTTCTTCCGAAGCACCATCGCCAATGTAAGCAACAGTCACATTATGAGACTGATTGTGCTTCTGCACAAAAGATGAACCAGCTGCGATTGAGGTAATACTTCCTAAGATAGGAGAGGAGCCCATAAACCCCTGTGAACGATCAATCATGTGCATTGAACCACCTTTACCACCTGAACACCCTTCTGCCTTACCTAATATCTCGCAAATCATGCGGCGCAAACTCCCTCCCTTTGCAAGATAGTGACCATGAGATCGATGATTCCCTAGAACCCGATCACCAGATAATAGGGAATTAGAAACACCTGTAGCAACTGCCTCCTGGCCGACATAAAAATGAACAAAGCTAAAAATTCGCTGTTCTATAAATAATTTTGCTAGTTCTTCTTCAGCAAGACGCAAAAGAAGAAGTTGCCCGAACACATCAATTGGGGATTTCATAAGTCAATCATAATGCGACCTGCAAGGCCAGCCCTAATCTCATTTAGAGCGTCATTGATATGGTCTAACTTGGTCCTCCCCGTAATAATATTTTCTAACGAAAGATGGCCGCTCTTGGCCATCTGCAAATAACGAGGGATATCAACAGAAGGGTTAAATCCTCCAGACTGTGTAGCCATAAATACTTTACCCTCGCCTTCAAAAAAATGAGCAGCATTTAAAAGCTGTATAGAGTTGCCTGGAACTGGCTGACCAACCATAACATACCTCCCTACGCCAGAAAGCAAAGGGACTGATTCTTCAATGGTATCTCTATCGCCGATGGTGGATATAACTACATCAGCACTGGTGATGCCAACAACATCGTTAAGTGCTGTAACAAGAGAAAATTGTTTTCGATTCACAAAAAAGTGAGCGCCCATCCGGCGCGCCAATAGCTCTTTATCTGCAACGTCAACTGCTACAACAGGATAAGCTCCAGCCTGAACGGCATAGCGTACGAGGTTTAGGCCAATACCTCCAACACCAATTATCAAGACACTTTCGCCATATTGCACACGAGCAGAGCATTTTATGACGCCGAGAGCAGTGGAAAGAGCACAACCTAAAAGAGCCGTAAGGTCGTTCGGGGTATCGAATGGGACAGGTGTCAATCGGTTTTCCGAAACAATTGAATATTCGCTAAACGTAGTAACTTTACCACTTTGAATTTCACGTCCGTTATAAATATATCTTGGGAAATCAGAATCTATGCCACTTCCCTTGCGCCAATGAAGACAAACCTTATCTCCACTCTTAACCTTGAGAACTCCCTCGCCAACATCCTGTACTATCCCGCATGCTTCGTGACCCAAAAGATGCGGGACAAAGCCACCATTACCTTTATGCCCTTTAATTTCTTCAAGTTGTGCGCCGCAAATGCCCGTAACTAAATTCTTAACAAGAACCTGTCCATACAAAAGTTGGCTTAGGCCAACGTTGGTAACAACTAAAGGATGATTTAGCCTTTCAAGCACAGCCGCTTTCATTGTAATAGTCATCTCTGAGTGGCAAAGAAGAAAAGAAGTTGTTGTTTAGTCTGAATAATATCACACCCTGGTAATCTTGGCATTTTTACTTAGACCATTCAGTGTTGGACCAAGGAAAAGAAGCGTAGGATTGATTCTCCTCTAAGGCTTTTATCGGATAGGGTAAGTTAGAGTACATTGGCCTGATACACTTAGCATCTAAAAGCGAAAGGACTTGATCTCCTAAAAGTGGAGAGAAAGTAAGTTTCGCAGGCCATGCGACAAAAACATTGCCATATTCCTGAACAACTGGGGCTCTAGGTAGCTGGCCATTACTGCAATGAGGTTCAGCACGAATTCCGTGCCATAACGACCACTCCTTGTCATTCCACTGAATATTTTTAAAGATATCTTTCATCTCCTGTTTTGCAGCCTCTATAGCATCGTTAGTACTTAGTGAAATAATATCTTCGGATAGTGCTCCACCTATATACCAGACATAACCACCTGAAGATATAGGGTGGCTAGTGATAGTTATGCGGGGCCGTGTATCCGTAGTAATACCATGTCCAAATAGTGGGTACGGCATTGTCTTGACCATTAGCTGGCGCAATGGACGTCGCTGAGAGTGTTGCGCCTGTGGATCTAACAAACTTAGAAATTCTTCATTTCCGAGCCCAGCTGCACAAATAACAATCTGAGCCTGAAGATTCTGCCCGGAAACAGTAATATTTCCAGCTCTCGACAGCGCTTCCACTCTTCCCCTATATATTTGATGCTTATATGGAGTTGACATTACATCTACAAGGGAAAATACGTCGAGTACTTTTTCAGGCAACTCGTATACAGGTTGTATCGCATTTTGAGCAAGAGCAATAGGGTAATCACGAGCAATTAACTTTCTAACTTTTGATTTGAGAATTAAAGCAGATGTTGATAACGCTAGCTGGCCAAGGGTGCCACCAGAAGGCCACATAAACTGTGTCTGGCTTAGAACTCGACATTCACTCAAGTCAATTTCACCAATTCCTGAAAGGCATCGATCCCATCGGTGAGGCAATGCTGCAACCTTTTCCGAAACAGCGAGTGAATTTCTACCCAGCATATATTTCTGGCCTCCATGGATCATGCCTTGAGAAGCTATTGTCTGTGTTCCGCCAATAGCACGTGTCTCAATCAGAATTACACTGTAGCCAGCTTTGCTCAATATATTGAGTAGCCAAAGCCCAGCAACTCCTCCTCCGCAAATCACAATATCCACGCAGTTTGTTTGATCAATTGCATCTCTTCTCATATTTAGTAAGTTAGTGAATTAGCATGAGTTCGACTGGGCGGGTCCAGCTTGCTAAACCAAGCACTTTAAGCCGCTACTTAACTGAGTGGTTCGGGGGATTTGATCCACGAAAAAAGCTCCTAAATCAAAGGCGACCATAGGTGGTAAAAGAACTAGATAGTTTTAAGTAACAATTTTGACATGTGTTGAACATATTATGCATAAATGGCCATGACCAGGGTTGAAACTTGATAAGACAGAATAGTCATAAAAGGACTAGAGGCTGGCAAGGTCTAAAGAATCTTATTCTCCACTTCCTTCGGGTAACGACAAATAACCAGAACCAGGATTATATTAGGTTAGAATTTGTAAGGATTAATTAATCAAAAACTCACAGCGAGTGTAATGCTTGAGGCTGCATTTTACTATCATGAGATAGAAAGAATCCTGCGTTCAGACGAGCGGCCTATTAGCTGCTAGAGGCGAGCTTTGATCTTATTAAACATTCAGTTAAATAATACTACGTACACAGTGTTAATCTTAATGAGCAAAGCCAAATCTATCTTGTAATTTCACGCGCGCAATCTAAGAGGCTTTCGAAAAAAGCATTGGCTTTAAAGCTTGCCATCGAATCCTGATCATTTACTGCGCCTACTAAATATGCACGATTTATTCCGGCTGCACGAGCAGCCTCAATATCGGATATCTTATCTCCAATGAGAATTGACCTATCTCTATCAAGCCACAATGCCTCAACCGCTTGATTTATTAAACCAGGGTTCGGTTTTCGGCAATCACACTCTACGGCCAAGGCCTCAATTACACCATTAGGATGATGAGGGCAATGGAATATTCCTGCTAGCTCAATGCCGTTATCAGCAAGATGTAGTCTTAGGGAATTATTTAAAGATTCGTATTCGTCACTAGTGTAGTACCCCCTGGCCAATCCAGATTGGTTTGTGATAATGACCAAAGCATATCCGGAACCTTGCAAAAGCCGCAAGCCTTCAATTGCCCCTGGCAAAAAAGTAAAGTCTGACCAATGATGGACGTACCCCTTGTCAATATTAATTACTCCATCGCGATCTAATAATGCCGCTTTACGAAAAAGAGGCCGCGGATGGCGAATTTTTTCAACCAAAGAAGTTGTGGAAAAACCACTTAGAAAAGGCATGAAATACGACTTACCTCCGTTTTCAGCTACAACTCGCGACTCCTCAGACATATCAGGTTTATAGTCGCCACCTTTAGTGTATATATCTGGGCGGATAAGCTTTATCAGGGTAATCGGCGTAAGTTCATCAAACAGGACTACTAGATCAACAAATGATAAGCATGCCAACATATAAGCTCGATCATCTCCAGAGATGAAAGGACGATCTAGCCCTTTCCCCAGCAAACGGACTGACGTATCGCTGTTAATAGCAACAACTAATGTTGCGCCAAGTGACGATGCTTGTTGCAAATATGTAGCATGCCCTCGGTGAATCAAATCAAAGACACCATTGGTCATTACGAGAGGGCGAGGCAACCTCTTAAGCCGGCGGGGGAGCTCATGCCAAGAGCAAAGTTTACTTTCAGCTTGCATTAAAAAATTCCTGAATAGAACATCAAAATCTAATTGAGTAATATTACATATTTCGACAGCAATTCATGTCCATAGCTTTTCTATTTTTTATCAATCTCAATAGAAAAAACCTTCATTTGGCAATAGCTGCAAAATTGCGGTGAACTTATCTTTTGTGACTATCGTTGCAGCAGCTTTATGCTTTTGAAAGGGCATCAAAATACTATTGTCAGTTCTAAAGATCGGCATCCCCCATCCTTCGAACGAGACAGGACAGCCTTAGAGCGTTTGACTCACTATCAATAGATAGCTTTTTTCAATTTTATACATGCATAAAACTCGCATGTTAGCCAAAAATAGATATACAAAGCCATGGCTAAAGTGAGAGATTTTTTGAAACTGGCGCAATCAGGTTCGCCTTGAACAAAGAATATTACCTTTGACTATTAGCGATACAATTATGTTTTGATATACTACGAGCTTACTTTTATGCAATTTAAAGTAATTTGAATAATGCACCTAAGAAAAGGACTCAAAACGCTCGACTAGAAAAGGAATGGCAGGAATTACGTACTCTCTCTCAAACGCAATGGCAAGCATCTGCTAGCCTAAGCTCACCACTTAGCTTACAAAACTCAATTCTGGATCCTCTGGAAAAGATGTTGGGTCGCCAGAAGTGAGCAAGTAGATGCTTCTTTTCTCATGTTGAATGTCTCCTCCATTTATCATTAACAAGGTTTCACGTTCATACAAGAATTTTGCATTTAAAGTATTATTACTGAGCTTGATGCTGCAATGGATGACATGGACCACAGGAACTGTTTTTAAGTATAAAAAAACAGCCATCGCCAAATCAAAGCAGATTAATAGTAATTAAACCACTAACTGGTTTAAAACCTTAGAATGCCATGGCATCATTCAAAAACGTTTTAATATTCATATCAAAAAAGTTCTTGCTCAATTAATCCACATATAGTGTGCCCGATCAAAATGTGGGATTCCTGTATCCTGGCTGTGTCTACACTTGGTACAATGATATTATAACGACAGATCCCTGATAAATCACCGCCATTCCCGCCAGTAAGACCGACAGTTTGTAGACCTATCCTATTTGCTTCTTGGGCAGCTTGTACAACATTTACTGATTTTCCCGATGTAGAAATCGCTATCAATAAGTCGTTCTTCCGACCAAGGCTAGTTATTTGACGAGAAAACACTTGATCAAATGAGAAATCGTTGCTTATACAAGTTAATACTGATGTATCAGCGGACAGTGCAACAGCTGCTAATGGCCTGCGGTCCCTATAAAGCCTCCCAGTCAGCTCAGCCGCTAGATGCTGACTATCTGCCGCAGATCCTCCATTTCCACAAAAGAAAATCTTACCTCCATTGCGCAATATATTTGCAGATAGTAAACCTACCTCTTGAACAACACTGCTCAAGAGGTGGAGCTTCTGTACAACGTCGAGATGCTCTCTAATGTTATTCAGAAAGAGTGACATTCGCCTATTGCAATAGATTAAACATATTGAAGAGTTTTGGGCTCGGCCTGTCGTGCATTAGCAAGTCTACAAAAAGGGTTGAGAGTGCTTGTGTCGCGGTCATTTTTAATGTAAGGCGCGCAAATGATGAATCCGTCAGGAAGATAGAATGATAAAAGAGGCAGAAGCATATAGAGACGAAGAAACCCTAGCAAGGTAAAGCGCTATGCGTGGTATTTGGGTCGTAATTTAAGGCTAGTTATAGGGCGGCCAACTTTTACTATACACCACAACCAAACAGACGCGCTAATTCGGCGTACAACTACCGAAAAAGAACAGATCCATATCTATCTGCATCTCCAGATTCAAGGACGCCATCCGGTCAATTAGCCATAGATTAGCTAGGCGCGCCACCGCCGGAGCCGCAGAGGACAGCGGGGCCGGCAGGAGCTGGCCAGACAATAAAAACGGTATTAACAATGATTAAATCTCCGACCCGACCTGCCTTGAGGTAACCAAATACCGCTACGTATTTAAGTACATTTCAAAGAATTTCGATAAATTCGCAAGATTCCAAGACTTTCTCTGAATCTCATGCCAGCAAACTACGGCTATGAAAGGCTAGCTAAAACGTGTTTTTCAAAAGGAAATGAATCTCCCGGAGTCAACTATACTCGAAAATCAGATCATACAGACAAAATCAATGAATTCCCCAGAAAGTGCTCCACCCTGGCAATGATATGCCATATTATTTCAAATATTCGAGGAAGGAAAGTAAAAATATTTCTTTATGCCAAAAGGAGAAATGAGGGCATTTTGGCAAAATAAAGTGAGGGCAAATCGCAAAAGCGTCGCCAAATTTTCAACAAGAAGGGCAATCCTAGGCTGATAACAAAATAACCCAGAGATGCCACTAATACTAAACAACAATCTATCACTGTTTAAACATTGACATTAATATTCTCCTAGGCTTGCGGGATATTAAAGCAGCAGCTCGCAAAGGCAACCACACTAGCAACCCCGGCAATCTACGCCATCTACCACCGAAATGATGGTCAAAAGTGAAACGGTCAGCCGAGTGGTCCTGAAGCTGAAATAATGTATGCCTGTGAGGATCTATACCAAGGCTTGCAGTCATAGTGATTGAAGCACCAGTTGTATGAGTTGCGTCTTGCCCGAAACCCACATTCACAACCAAATTCCGATTTGGCGAAGCAGTGAGGCCACCATTAGCGAGAACAGTAAATAACCACTGAATATCCCATGTATCTGGTTCATCCTTATCAAACAACCTCTGCCAAATTTGACTCCAGTGCCTGCGCTCAGCCGGATCAGGAAATATGGATGTAAGTAAACCGGAGTCACGCAGAGCCGGCCACTTGCTTAAGTCTCTATCGTAATGTTGCCAGCAGCGGCGCCAGCTGGCCCAGCCCCAACAGTGATTATACCTACTGAAGTAGTAACTGCCGTCACCGCGCCACCTCCCCTCTTGGAAATTATTGCCGCTAATGCACCACACCCGTGTATCTAGACGGTATTTATCCAGCAGAGTTTCGCAGTATGCGAAAAAGCTAGGATGGGGGACACAATCGTCCTCAACAATAATACCTTCCTCAACTTGCTCAAAAAACCAGGTGATCGCCCGGCTGACGCCTAATTTGCAACCCTGGTTCACATCTGAGTAGAGGCGATTGATCTGACAGGGCCAGTCGATTTCCTCTTCTATCAATCTCCTGGTGGCAGCAACCTTCTCTGCCTCTCCAGGCCGCGAGGGGTTGGGGCCGTCGCAAGCTACATATAGCCGGGTAGGCGCCACCGGACGGATCGCATCGATCACTTGTCGGAGGGTGTGGGGTCGCCGCCAGGCGATTAAGAGAATGGGAACTTCGAAAGTCATGGCAGGAAAAGATGCGTTATTGGCTCAATGCCGTCCTGAAATAGGCAATCGTGGGCTCAAGGCCCTGCTCCAGCGCCACCGTGGGCTGCCAGCCCAGCTCCCGTTGGGCCAGATCGATTACCGGTTGGCGCTGCAGGGGGTCATCGGCCGGTAGGGGCTTAGTGATCAGGGGCAGCTGGGGGTTGATGCGATCACGCACCAGCTCAGCCAATTGCTTGATCGTGAATTCAGCTGGATTGCCGATGTTGATCGGGCCGGTGTGCTCGCCATTCATCAAGCGGATTAGGCCCTCCACCAGATCGTCCACATAGCAAAAACTGCGGGTTTGACTGCCGTCGCCGTAGAGGGTGAGGGGTTCGCCGCGCAACGCCTGCACGATGAAGTTGCTCACCACCCGGCCGTCGTCGGGCAGCATCCTGGGCCCATAGGTATTGAAGATCCGCGCCACCCGGATCTCGGTGCCATGCATGCGCCGGTAATCGAAGCAAAGGGTTTCGGCGATGCGCTTGCCCTCGTCGTAGCAGCTGCGGATGCCGATGGTGTTAACGCAGCCCCGGTAGCTCTCGGGCTGGGGATGCACCTCCGGATCGCCATAGACCTCACTGGTGCTGGCCAGCAATAGCCGGGCCCCCACGCGCCGGGCCAGGCCCAACATGTTGTAGGTGCCAAGGAAGCTGGTTTTGGCCGTTTTGATCGGGTTGAACTGGTAGTGAACCGGCGAAGCCGGGCAGGCCAGGTGCCAAATCCGGTCGACCTCAAGCTTGATCGGCTCGGTCACGTCGTGGCGGATCAGCTCAAAGCGGGGGTGGCCGATCCACTGGACAATGTTTTCCTTGCGGCCGGTGAAGTAGTTATCGAGGCAGATCACCTCCTCACCGGCTTCCATCAGCCGATCCACCAGGTGCGAGCCCACAAAGCCGGCACCGCCGGTGATCAGGTTGCGGGTAAGGGATGCGGGCATGGCGTTAAGTCAACGGGGTTGGCATCAAACAGGTATGAGCTCTAAGGCTTCTGAACCTCCAGCCACGGCAGTAGTCACCAAGCGTCGATCAAAGCTGGCCAAGCGGCCCTGCTGGCGAACGGCCCTAAACTAGTTTTATTAAGGCCTTCCTAAAAAGAGGCAATCGAAAATAATGCTTAACAACTTAAAATTTTGAATCATGTCAGACTCAAGCTTCTTATGGGTAGCTTGATAAATTGGGTCCACCGTGCATGCGCAACATACGGCTCATCTGCAAGCAAAAGGAATTCTTGATCGCCTATGAAAATGCGGTCGGTTTTCTAGATGTCACTAAGTAATAGCCTTAATAAATCGACTTTGGTTTGATTCGAGATTAAATATCAGATCACATCGCTCCAACGTGCTCAGCCGGTGGGCGATCAGCACCAGGGTGATGTCCCGGCTTAAAGAATCAATCGCTTCCATAACAGCCTCTTCAGTTTCATTATCAAGGGCACTGGTGGGTTCGTCGAAAATTAATACCTGGGCCTGCTTATAAAGGGCCCTGGCAATACCAATCCTCTGCCTTTGACCGCCGCTGAGCCGAATACCCCTTTCGCCCACAAAGCTGCCATAGCCCTCAGCGCTGCTTTCAATGAAGCCGGCGATCTGGGCCTGCTCAGCTGCAGCTCGCACCCTGGCCAGATCAATTTGATTCTTAGGAATACTAAAGGCGATATTTTCAGCAATTGAGCTATCGGCAAGATAGATGCTCTGGGGCACATGGGCGATCGCAGCTCGCCAGGCCGCCAGCCGCCCTGGGTGCTCAGCAGCATGGATATCCAGCCCATCAACCAGCAGCTGGCCCGCAGTGGGTTCAAGCAAGCCCATCAGCAGATCCACCGTGGTGCTCTTACCGCTGCCGGTGCTGCCGATCAAGCCGATCCTTTCGCCCTTGCGGATCTGTAAATCCAAGCCCTGCAGCACTTCCGGCAGCTCTGGGCCATAGCGAAAACGCACCGCCTGCAGCTGGATAACCGTATTTAGGGGCATTGGTGCTGCAGCGGCCAAATGCTGCGGCAGGGGTTGGTCGAGGATCTCCAGCACCCCAGCCAAATCGGCGTTGAAACCCTTAAGAGCAGCCCAGCCGCCATAGGCCTGCTGCAGGGCTGGCAGAAGGCGCTGGGCCCCAAGAGCCAATGCCCCAAGCAAAGGAATCACAGAAGCGCCACTTCCATTTTCCTGCACCAGCAACCAGCCCAGCAGGGCGATCGCCACCATGCCCAGGGCCTCTAGGGCATAGCGTGGAAAACTAATTAGAAAAGTGTTTTTGGCATCTAGTTGCCGTTGGCGTCGGTCGGCCCGCAGATAAAGCTTTAAGTAAATGGGCTGGCTCCCCTCCAGCAGCACATCGCGTATTGCCCCAAGGCCCTCCTGCACCGCCTTAAGCACTTGGCGACTGGCCTCTGCTATCAGACCGCTGTTGCCGCTCAGCTTGTTTCTAGTGGTAATGGAAATTAGGCCATAGGCGCTGCCAAATAGGGCTGCAGCGGCCAGGGCAACCTGGGCGTTGATCAGCAGCAGGCCAGTAAGCAGCCCCACAGCCACCACCACCGAAGTGGCCAGCAGCAAGGCGTAGTAGATCGCAACCACCGTGCGGCCTACTTGGCTTGTGATGGTGTTGATCACCGTGCTGCTGTTGCGCTGCACATGCACCCCATAGGGCTGATACAGGGTGCGTCGGTAGGCCTCACCGCTCAAATCTGAGCCGATCGCCGCCGCCATCCGGCCATTCAGCCAGAGGTTGGCTAGCCGCACCACCGCCGCCAGCACCGCTGCTGCCGCAAAGGCCGCCGTGGCCGGCAGCAGCAGCTGGCCAGGCGTCGTGAAGCCCACTCGCAGCGCCAGCTCCTGGATCAGTGGTTGCTGCCACAGCTGCTCCGGTGCACTCAGCACCGCCAAAAAAGGCAACACCGCCCCCAGCGACACCAGCTCCGCCCCACCACTGGCCAGCATCACCACCAGCAAGGCCGCCAGCTGCCAGCGGCGCCGCCGGCTCAGGTGGCCCCAAATCCCCAGCAGCAGCGAGCGGGTGGATTTGGGTGTGGATTTGGGTGCTTCCGGGGTGGGTTGGTCTGGGGCTGGAGTCATAGGGGAGAGTTGTGGTCGCTAGGGCTGGCGGCTGGCGGCGATTGGCAGAGCGGCAGGCGGCCTAAAGCAAAAAACTCCGGGATTCTGTAAGGGCTGTACAGAATCCCGGAGAGTGGTGAAAAGGGCTGCAGCCCCTGCGGGGATTGGCGCGGTTGAGTGCTTGCTGGGGTTGGGGTTGGTGGCCTCGGGGGATTTTCGGGCTGGGGTACCTGGAGGGTCAGGTGGGAGCTAGGCGTTAGCGGTCAGCCAGTTGCTGAGATCGTCAGGACCCTGGAAATCGAGCAGGGCATCGGCTAGGGATTCCAATTTATCCACTGTTAAGGCCTGGATCTGGGCGGTGGTGGCGTCAGCCAGGGGGCCGCAACGGCGGGCCAGAAGGCGGAGGGTCATCTTTGCGGCTTCGTGGGCTTCGCCCTCCTGGCGGCCCTTGGCTTCACCCTCTTGGCGGCCCTCGGCCAGCCAGTCCTGAACAGCGCGAGTATGGCGGATCTCTTCTCGGGGAATGCCGGCGATCACCATGATCTGTTCCTCACTGAGCTGGGGGAATCGTTGCACCAGCATAGGCAGCACAACCGTGTCTAGATCAGGTCTGCTACCGAGGATCTGTTGGCTGGTGGCTGCCAGCTCACTCTCGGGCCGCACCGGCAGGGTGAGCAGGTTCAGCAGCGGATCGAGCTGAGGCTTATGGCTCAGTTCTTCCAGGCTTAGCCATACCACCTGTTGTAGGAAGAGCTGCAGCGCCTGAGTGGGGCCGAGCTTGAGTCGGTTATGGGGCGTGATCACCATTACGGCCCAGTGCTGCACTTGGGGCTGCTGTTGCAGAAAGCGGTAGGTCTGCGCCGCCAGGCGGTGGTGGAAACCCGGATCTGGGTGCATCTGCACCTCCAGCAGCACCACCGGAAACTCCGGGCTGCCGGTTTCGGCACAGCCAGTACTCTCGCGGGGCCAAAGCACGCCATCGAGGCGGTGGCTGAGCTCTTTTAGCTCTGGTGCCTCAAAGCGATAGTGGCGATCGCCAGGATCCTCGGGATTCCAACCCGGGCCGAAGGCATTACCACCTCGATTCGGCAACAGCGCGCGGATCAGGTCTGGGGCGCTTTGGAATACCCGGTAATACCAGCGGTCGGTGTTCACTCGCAACGCGCGTTGGTTGGAGAAAAGGTAGCCGCAGCATGGGGTAGGGCTGCAGCCCGTGCGGTGATTGGTGCGGTTGGGTGTTCGCTGGCGGCTGCTGGCCCCGGGGGATGTTCGGGCTGGGGCGCCTCCTTAAATATGTACCGCCTGTACAGATCCTGCACAGTTGCAATTCAGGGGAGGTGGATCAGTTCGGGATCAGGAGGTGCTCGTGGGCTACCTGGTGATGGGCGGCGGCCTTGTACAGCCCACGGTCAAAACTGGCTAATTGCAGGTGCAGTCTTTGGCAGAGAGCCAGGTGTAGCGCATCCCCTGCCCGCAGCGGTGGCGCCTGAACCAGACAGAGATGGGCGGCGGCCTCGAAATCTCCGTCTGACAGCTGAATGGTTTGCAAGCGTTGCTCACGCAAGACTCCAAACCGCTGCCAGGCTTCCTGGGATTCCTGGAGTGTGATCGCGTCACGTCGCACCTGAAGAGCCAGGGCAGATGCCAGTTCTGTCGCAACCCAAGACGAGATCAGCCAGGGCTGCTTGGCATGCAAATGCAAAAAAGTTAGGGCCGTTGATGTGCCTGCTTCATGCACCAGCGCCGCCACAAGCAGGGAGGTGTCGAGGTACAGGCGCTTCAATAGCGAGCTCCCTCCCGCAGCTCCTGCAGAAGAGCCGAAGCATCACTCCCATTGTGGAAAGGTTGCTCAGTTGTGGTTGCCAGGAAGGCATCGAGATCAAAGCCCACCCCAGGCTGTTCTGCCGCCCTTGTAAGCCGCGCCACGGGCACCCCGCGCCGGGTAATTTGCACGTCTTCTCCTGATTCCACTGCATCCAAGAGAGCCGAAAGACGCGCCTTGGCCTGGGCCACGTTGAGACTTCGCATCTTCCAAAGAGTTAGTCAGATGACCATTGTAGTGGTGGCTGTGGCGGCTTACCTACCTCCAAAGACTTCAATCCCACGGCCACTCGGCCACTCGGAGCAAGGTCAGGCCAGTGGCCATCCACGAGGCAATGGCCACCCCATCAGCCCCACATTGGTGGTGCAGGCGTAGGTGGACCTTCAAACAGAACTCTCAGGGATTCTGTACGGGCTGTACAGAATCCCTGAGAGTGGAGAAAAGGCTGCAGCCCGTGCGGTGATTGGTGCGGCTGGGTGTTCGCTGGCGGCTGCGGGCCCCGGGGGATGTTCGGGCTGGGGCGCCTTGCGGCTTAGGGAGAAGCCCCTACCGAAATGCTACGGAAATTCCGGGTTGCAGACACCATATTTGGTGTGGTTACACCTCAGATATTGACGACTTGAGATTCTGCAGGTCGCCCCCTCCTCCAGCAGGACACCAGGTTGAGGATGCCCCCCTGGAGCCGGTGACCTCGCCGAGCCTCCTAGCATTAACGCATGAAAGCCAAGGCAGCATGAAAACCGTCAAGCATGTTGGGGGCAGCGGCCAGATCTCGTTGGGCAAAGAGTTCGCTGGTCGCACCGTGGTGGTCGAGAGCCTCGAGCCCGGGGTCTGGGTGATCAAAACTGCCCAGACGATCCCCGACAACGAGCTCTGGTTGCATCAACCGGAAGCAGTGGCTCGTCTAGACCGGGCCATGGGCGCCATGCATCAACCGCCCCGCAGCACGGATCTCGAGGCCCTGGAACAGCATCTGGGGATGGTGTGATTCAGCTCGACCTCAACAACCCCGAGTTTCAAGCCAATCTGCTCACATTGGAAAAATCAGATGCCTGGGCCGTTCTCAAGACTCTGCGTCTGCTTCATGGAATGAGCTGGGAGCAGCTGCAAAGCAGCAAGGGACTGCGCTGGGAGCTGATCCAGAGCCGACAAGGCTCTTTGGGTGAACGGCTCTATTCCATGCGAATCAGCCGCAGCTGTCGAGCAGTGGCCTGGCGTGATGGCTCTTGGCTGCGGTTGCTCTCGCTCCACCCCGACCACGACTCGGCCTATTGATGCAGCATTTGGCGGCGCAGGGGGAAGCCCCTACTGAAGTGCTACGGAAATTCCGGGTTGCAGGCACCAAATGTGGTGTACTCGTGGAATCAGGGAGTAGGCCAGCGGTGGGTTGGTGGAAGTTTGCTGAAATTTTCGGCGGCAGGGGCCTCAAAGCAAAACCTCCACGATTCTGTACGGGCTGTACAGAACCGCCTTCGCTAGAGGCGGACCAGTTGCTGATCGAGCTGCTGGCGGAAATCGGAGACCGTGCTGGTCAGGCCTGCAGCCAGCGGAATTTGGGCCTGCCAGCCCAGGGCCGCCAGGCAGCTGACATCAAGTTGCTTTTTGGGCGTGCCATCGGGCTTGGTTGCATCCCATTCGATGTTGCCGCGATAGCCCGTGGCTGCGGCCACCGCTGCTGCTAGTTCGCGGATACTTAGATCCACGCCCGTACCCACATTTAGGAACGTCAGGGGCTCAGCGTTGGCAGCCAGGGGGGCATTGGGCGCGTCCGGATCCCAGTGCTCCAGGGCAAACACGCAGGCCTCGCCCAGATCATCCACATGCAGGAATTCCCGCAACGGCGTGCCACTCCCCCAACACGTGACTGAGCTGCCAGCTCCATGATCGGGCAGTTGGGCGGCCTCGTGGAAGCGTCGTATCAACGCCGGCAGCACATGGCTGTTGGTGGGGTGATAGTTGTCGCCCGGCCCATAAAGATTGGTGGGCATCAGGCTGATTGCATCAAAACCGTGCTGCCGCCGCAGGGCCTCGCACAACTTGATCCCAGCGATCTTGGCGATCGCATACCACTCATTGCTGGGCTCCAGAGCGCCCGTGAGCAGGAACTCCTCCTTGATCGGTTGCTCGGCAAATTTGGGATAGATGCAGCTACTGCCTAAAAACAACAGCCGTCTCACGCCCGCCCGCCAAGCGCTCTCGATCACATGGGTTTGGATCTTGAGGTTGTCCAGCAGAAAATCGGCTGGATAGCTGGCATTGGCTTGGATGCCACCCACCTTCGCGGCGGCCAGCACCACCACCGTGGGTCGGTTGCTGGCAAACCAGGCCTCGACCGCCGCCGGAGCTAACAAATCCAGCTCACTGCGGGGGGCCGTTAGCAGGGCACCACCCTGGGCCGGATCGCCATGGCCAGCGCGCTGCAGGGCCCGACAGATCGCACTGCCTGCCATGCCTCGGTGGCCCGCCACAAAAATGCGGTCTGCTGGCAAAAGCAAGCCAAGTGAGTTGGTCATGGCCGCCTCCAGATGCAGCGGCCAACCCTTTGCACATGGGCCTCCAGGTCGGCTGGTAGCTCATGGCGCAGCACCAAATCCACCCGCCAGGGCAGCAGCAGATCATCAATTTTCGCCATTAGGCGCAGGCGGTCTGGGTGGCTCAGCTGGGAACCTTCCAGGCAAAGATCAAGGTCTGATCCGGGCTGCTGACTCTCCATTGCCCTTGAGCCAAACAGCCACACAGCTTCTGCTTGGGGCTGCATGGCAAACAGCTGCACCAGCTGCCGCTGGGCTGATTCGGGCACACCGGGTATGGAGCTCACTGCGATTCCTCCAATAGGCGCTGATTCAGCCTGGCCCGCAGCTGCCGAAAGCGGGGCAGATACTGGGCCAATATTTGCCCGCCAATTGCATCAGCCGTAGCGCGGTTGTAGGTGTGGCTGGTGAGATTGCGGTCCTGAATCATCAACATCCAGGTCTGGCCTTCATCGATCAGACCCAGGCGAAAAGCCTCACGGAGGGTGTCGCGAGAACCCAACAATGAGCTATCACCCTGGTTCCGCAAAAGATCCCTAAGGGTGTTCCAAGCCAGCTCAAAAGTGTATTCAAATGCTTTGATCAGACCCTGCTGTTCCCTTTCATTTAGGGCGGGGGGCTCCGCAAAGGTTTCCAGCTGAATCAGCGCTTTGTTGTAGTTGCTAAAGCGCTGCTGCCAGCGGATGTCTTCCGTCATCAGCCTGGACCAACAGCCGCAGGATTCGCAGCAGGACTAGCCGGCGGATTCTCCATCGAGCCCACCACCACAAAGCCCTCACGCCGGAGGGTGGCCTCCTTCGCCGCTTCCTCCTTATCGGCAGCCACCATCTCGGCCACCAACTGCTCGAGGGTGGTGGTGGGGGTCCAGCCCAGCTTCGCCTGGGCCTTAGTGGGATCGCCGAGCAGGGTTTCCACCTCCGCGGGCCGGAAGTAGCGGGGGTCGATCTTCACCACGATGGCGCCGGTGTCGGCACGGCGGCCCACCTCATTAATTCCTTCGCCTTCCCACTGGATCGCCTTTCCAGAGCTGCCATTGCCGGCACCCCAGCCCAATTCAGCGGCGGCCAGCTCAATGAAACGGCGCACCGATTCCTGGCGGCCGGTGGCGATTACGAAATCTTCCGGGGGGCCCTCCTGCTGCAGCATCCGCCATTGCATCTCCACGTAATCGCGGGCATGGCCCCAATCGCGCAGGGAATCGAGGTTGCCCATGAATAGGCACTGCTCCAGATCCGCATCAATCCGAGCTAGGCCGCGGGTGATCTTGCGGGTCACGAAGGTTTCACCACGGCGCGGTGATTCGTGGTTAAACAAAATGCCGTTGCAGGCATACATCCCATAGGCCTCGCGGTAATTCACCGTGATCCAGTAGGCGTATAGCTTTGCCACCCCATAGGGGCTGCGGGGATAAAAGGGAGTGCTCTCCTTCTGGGGGATCTCCTGCACCAGGCCGTAGAGCTCAGAGGTGCTGGCCTGGTAGATGCGGGTTTTGGCGCTCAGGCCCAACATCCGCACCGCCTCGAGGATCCGCAACGTGCCGAGGGCATCGGAATTGGCGGTGTATTCGGGCGCCTCAAAGCTAACGGCCACATGGCTCTGGGCCCCCAGGTTGTAGATCTCGTCGGGCTGAACCTGCTGGATGATTCGGATCAGGTTGGTGCTGTCGGTGAGGTCTCCGTAGTGGAGGGTTAGGCGCGGCGCCTCGCCTGAAGCCCCCGTTTCATGGGGATCCTGGTAGAGGTGATCAATCCGGGTGGTGTTGAACGAAGAGGCTCGCCGTTTAATGCCGTGCACCTGGTAGCCCTTCTCCAGCAGCAGCTCGGCCAGATAGCTGCCGTCTTGCCCCGTGATGCCGGTGATCAGGGCTATTTTTCCAGTGATTTTGCCAAAAACAGCTCCAGTTGCTGGACTTGGGGTCATGCGCTCTGGGGCTCTGAACAAAATTTTTGATGAAATTGATGATAGATCCGCGCAATCAATTCGATCAGGTGAGTTGCGGCAGGGGCCAAACTGAATAAATGCCAGCGGCCACCCCAGCATCGATCAGCAGCACTGACCCCTGCGTGCATTGCGGCTTTTGCCTGCCCAGCTGTGCCAGCTACCAGGTGCTGGGCACCGAGATGGATTCGCCCAGGGGCCGGATCCATGCCCTCAAGGCGATCGAAACGGGGGAACTGGCCCTCGATGCCACGGTGGCGGGCCATTTCGACAGTTGCCTGGGCTGCTTTGCCTGCGTTAGCGCCTGTCCATCCGGGGTGCGCTACGACAGCCTGCTGGAGGCCACCCGCCCCAAGCTCAACGCCCCCGGGCTGCGCAGCCCCGCCCAAAATCTTTTCCGCCAACTGCTCTTTTCGCTGCTGCCCTACCCGGCGCGGCTGCGGGCGGTGCTGACCAGCTGGCGCAGCTATGCGGGATCACCCCTGCAGGCCCTGGTGCGCCGCAGTGGCCTGCTCAAGCTGGCGCCCCCCCAGCTGGCCGCCCTCGAGCAGTTGCTGCCGGCCCTAAGCAACGAGAGCTTCAGCGACGGCCTGGCCCTTGTCACCCCGGCCCAGGGCCCACGCCGCTACCGGGTGGGCCTGGTGCTCGGCTGCGTGCAACGGCTATTTGAGCCGGGGGTGAATGGGGCGGCCCTTAGGGTGTTGAGCGCCAACGGCATTGAGGTGGTGATCCCACCAAACCAGGGCTGCTGCGGCGCCATGACCCACCACCAGGGCGAGGAGCAGCAAACCCGCGACCTGGCCAAGGCCCTGATCGCCAGCTTCGAAGCGGTGGTAGGCCCAGGTAAGGCCGCTGGCTCCGAGCCCCTCGATGCGGTTTTGGTGGCGGCCTCCGGCTGCGGCCACACCCTCAAGGCCTACGAGCAGCTGGTGGGCAGCAGCTTCTCGGCGCCCGTGCACGACATCCAGGCCTTCCTGCATGGCGTGGGCCTCAGCGAATCATTTGTGGCTGGCCTCAGCCCCCTGAGCCATGGCGATGGTCGCCCCGCCAGCGCCGCAGACCCCCTGGAGCTTGCCTATCACGATGCCTGCCACATGCTGCACGGCCAGGGCATCCGCGACGAGCCCCGCCAGCTGTTGGCCCAAATTCCCCACGTGCGGCTGAAGGAGGCCGTTGACGCGGGGGTTTGCTGCGGCAGCGCCGGCATCTACAACCTGGTGCAACCCGATGAGGCCAGCGAACTGGGGCGTCTTAAAGCCGTCGACCTCTGCGCCACAGGTGCCTCCCTGGCGGTGAGCGCCAATATCGGCTGCACCCTCCAAATCCGCCGGGCCATGGAGGCCGCGCCCGAGCCGATTGCGGTAGAGCATCCAATCCAGCTGCTCGATCGCAGCTTCCGGGGCGGACTGCCTTAAGAAGCTCAGCCCCCTTCCAGCAATTGCCAGGCCTGGCTGAGGGTCTCGGCGGTGCCGAGGTTGCCGGGGAAGGTGAGCACCGGCAGCAGGGGCACGGCCGCCTCCGGCGGGCTGAGCACCAGCGACAACCCGGGCAATAGCTGGCCCTGCAATTCCACCGCGGCCAAGCCCAGCCCATCGGCGAGCAGGGCCTGGGTGGTGATGCCCCCCTTACTGATCAGGTAGCCAAGCCCAGGCGCCAGGGCCGCCACCAGGCGGGCCATCAGGGCGGCCAGCTCCATACCCAATTGGCGGCGCTCGAAGGCATTGGCACAAACCACTTCCCCCCGGGAGCTAAACAGCACCGGGGTTAGGCCATTTGCCACAACAGCCTCCAATTGCTCAAGCCAACTGCGCTCTAGGGAGGCCAACAGCTCGCCAGCTGCCGGGCCAGCCAGCACCCGTGCCAGCTTGGCCACATTGATTTCCACTCCGCCACAGCTGCTGCCCCCAGAGCTAGTGCCACTGGCCAGCAGGTGCTCCAGCTGGGCATCGGCCAGGGGCACATGGGAGCCCACCACCACCAACCCCGGCAGGAAATTGCCCCCTAAATCCCGGCGGCGCAGGGCCGCCAAACCCCTGGCATC
>NZ_JAGQBV010000090.1:0-5631 GCF_024345815.1 Cyanobium sp. HWJ4-Hawea
GAGGTGTCGATGCCGTGGCGCGATAGGCAATCAAGGCAAGCACTCAGGAGCTTGGCCGTTACCAAATCGTTGAAGCGGGCCACCACCACGCCAATGCGCAGGCTTGAGGCCTCCGTGAACCGTCCTTCAAAAATCGCCACGGTTGGAAGGGTCTGCTGGGGAAGGTTGGCGCCCTAAAGCACCTCAGACTCAAGCCTAGCCAGCCATACCCCTAGGCCCCTTCAGACCACGAAGAAGCTCATGCCCCAGTTGACCAGCACCAGAGCCACCCAGGCGATGCCGCCCAGCAGGATCAGGCGGTTGGAGCGGCCGGAATCTTCGCTGCTGGCGTAGAGCACGGGCACGGCCACGATCAACGCAAACGACATCACCACTAGGGCGAGAACGGTGAGGGTATTGAGGATCTGCATCGGGCCATTTCAGGCAGTGGCAGGATTCTCCCATGGGGGCAAGGCCATAGGCGACCGGTGCTGCGGATGCTTCACAAGTTGTGGGGCTGGCAAGGAACCATCGGTGACAACAGGGCAACTCACCTAAGCTTCAGCCCCCTCCAAGTTCTCCAGCCGTGGCCGCGCCAGCCGAGCAGCAGCCTGAGCTGGCCATGCAGGGCAGCCTGTTTGGCAAACCGGAGCCACCCGGCAAACAACCCGGCAGCCCGCCCCCCCCAAATTCGATTCCAGAGCTGGATGAGCAGGCACTGCTCAGAGATGCAGCCCAAAGGCCCCGTGAGAGACCGCGCCAGAGACCACATCCAAAGCCTCTACAAAAACCCAGCCAAGAGTGCTCCTCAGAAGAAGCCATTCCCGCCGAGGCCAGCACCAGCGACCTGCCCACCTGGCACCACCACGGCCTGGTGCAAGCGGAAAAACTCACGCCGATGCTGCGCCACTACGTGGAGCTCAAGGCAGCCCATCCGGAGCGGGTGTTGCTCTATCGGCTAGGCGACTTTTTTGAGTGCTTCTTTGAAGACGCCATCACCCTCTCGCGGCTACTGGAGTTAACCCTCACCGGCAAGGAGGCGGGCAAGGCGATTGGTCGGGTGCCGATGGCGGGCATTCCCCACCATGCAGCTGAGCGCTACTGCGCTGAGTTGGTGCGCCGCGGCCTCAGCGTGGCGCTCTGCGATCAACTCGAAGATGCCGGCAGCAGAAACCCGGCCAAAGGTGAGCTGCTCAAACGGGGCATCACCCGGGTAATCACCCCCGGCACGGTGCTCGAGGAGGAAATGCTCAGCGCCCGCCGCAACAACTGGCTTTGCGCCGTGGTGCTAGCGCCCCAGGGCCAGGGGGGCCGCTGGGGTTTGGCCGTGGCCGATGTGAGTACGGGGGAATTTCGGGTTACAGAAAGGGACGGCTCTGACCTGCTGCACCAGGAGCTGCTGCAGGTGGAGGCCGCAGAAGTGCTCTGGCCAGAAAAAGTGAGCCTTACGGCAGAAGCAGCCCAAGGCGCTGGAAATAGCAAGCCTGCCTGGTGCCCGGAAGGCCTACACCTCACCCACCTGCCCCGGACTCCGTTTGAAACTCCCGAGGCCAGCGCCACCTTGAAAGGACGCTTTGGCCTGGCCAGCCTCGATGGCCTGGGGCTTGGTGAATTACCCCTGGGCCTTAGGGCCGCAGGGGGATTAGTGGCCTACCTCGATGCCACCCAGAGTTCGGGCGAAGCAACTCCCGCCCAGCAGGTGCCCCTGGATCTGCCAATCACCTGGCATGCCGGCGATCAACTGGTGATTGATGCCCAAACCCGCCGCAACCTGGAGCTCACCAAAACCCAGGTCGGCGGCCAGATCCACGGCTCCCTGCTCTGGGCCCTCGATCGCACCAGCACCGCCATGGGTGGCCGTTGCCTCAGACGCTGGATCGAAGCGCCCCTGATCGACCTCGAAGCGATCCTCAACCGCCAGGCGGGGGTGAGCGAACTGGTGGCGGGCCGGCAGCAGCGCCAGGCGCTGCGCAGGCTGCTTAGGCCCATGGGGGATTTGGAGCGCCTGGCCGGGCGGGCCGGTGCTGGCACCGCATCCGCCCGGGATCTGGTGAGCCTGGCCGATGGCCTGGAGCGATTGCCCCAATTGGCTGGCCTGGTGGCCAAGAGCATTAGTCCGCCGCTAAGTGCCCTGGCCCAACCCTGGCCCGAGCTCGCCAGCCTCGCGACCCTGCTGCGCCACACCCTGGTGGAGTCGCCGCCGATGGGCCTAAGCGAAGGCGGCCTAATCCACGATGGCGTGGACCCCCAACTCGACGGCCTGCGCAACCAGCTCGACGACCAGGAGGCCTGGCTGGGTCAGCAGGAAACCCTGGAGCGCCAAATCAGCGGCATTTCAACCCTCAAACTCCAGTACCACCGCACCTTTGGCTACTTCCTGGCGGTCTCAAAGGCCAAGGCGGCCTCGGTGCCCGAGCACTGGATGCGGCGCCAAACCCTGGCCAATGAGGAGCGCTTCGTTACGCCGGACCTCAAGGCCCGTGAGGGCAAGATCCTCCAGCTCAAGGCCCGAACTGCCCAGCGCGAATACGAACTGTTCGGCCAGCTGCGCGCCCAAGTAGGAGAGCAGGCCAGCTCCATCCGGGTGGCGGCGCGGCTTGTGGCCGAACTAGATGGGGTCACCTGTCTGGCCGAAGTGGCCGCCACCGGGGGCTATTGCTGCCCCGAAATCAGCGAAGGCCGCGAACTGCTGATCGAGGGGGGTCGCCACCCGGTGGTCGAGCAGCTGCTGGTGGAGAAAGGCTTCACCGCCAACGACCTGGCCCTGGGTTCAGAGCCCATCAGTAGCGCAGGTCATCCAGATTTGATCGTGCTGACCGGCCCCAATGCCAGCGGCAAAAGTTGCTATCTACGCCAGGCGGGTCTGCTGCAACTGATGGCCCAAATGGGCAGCTGGATCCCTGCCAAAGCAGCGCGGATCGGCATTGCCGATCGAATTTTCACCAGGGTTGGCGCCGGCGACGACCTCGCCGCGGGCCAATCCACCTTCATGGTCGAAATGGCCGAAACCGCCAACATCCTTCACCACGCCAGCGAACACTCCCTGGTGTTGCTCGATGAGATCGGTCGGGGCACCGCCACCTTCGATGGCCTCTCGATTGCCTGGGCCGTGGCCGAACACCTGGCCAGCCCAGAACTGAGGTCCCGCAGTGTGTTTGCCACCCACTACCACGAACTAAATGAGCTCGCCACGCTCCTACCCAACGTGGCCAACGCCCAGGTGCTGGTGGAGGAAACGGGGGAAGAGCTGCTGTTCTTGCACCGGGTAGTGCCCGGTGGAGCCAGCCGCAGCTACGGCATTGAGGCCGCCCGCCTGGCGGGGGTGCCCCCCTCGGTGGTGCTGCGGGCCCGGCAGGTGCTCAGCCGCATCGAGGCCAACAGCCATGTGGCCGTGGGGATCCAGCCCGAAAGCCAGCAACCCGCCAAATCGCAAAGGCACGCCAAATCGCAAATGGTTGCCTAGACGAGCTCAAGAATTGCTTTAGGCCTGCTCTGCCGCCGCCAAAAACCCATGGCGCAGCAGGGCATTACAGGCAGCAGCCACCAATCCGGCTCCACCCTTGGAGCCCCCGAGCCCCAGGTGCACTAGGCCACTGGCGCCCAGGTGACGCTTGCTCTGTTCCACCCCCACAAAACCCACTGGCATGCCCACCACCAGGGCCGGCGACGGACAGGCCCCAGCTGCCACCAACTCCAGCAGTCGCTCCAAGGCAGTGGGAGCACTGCCAATCAACACAACAACGCCAGTGCCGCCTAATCGAACCTGACCTAGATCCGCCAGGGCCAGCGCCATCCCCGCAGCCGTTCTGGTGCTGCCGGCTGGGGGTTGGGCAGGGGCCCAATCGAGCACGCTGGCCACCCGATTAGCGAAGGTGCGCCGTGCCATTGGAGCCACCGCCGCCGCCGCCATGGCCGTGTCGGTGAGGATCACTGCGCCGGCTGCAAGGGCCGCCGCTCCGGCTTCGCAGGCCCCAGGGGAAAACTGGAGATCATTCGCCAGGCTGAGGTCGCCACTGCTATGGATCAATCGCAGCAGCACATCACTTTCCAATGGGGAAAGCGGAGCAAGCAGATCCACCGGCTCCTGGGCCAAAGCTGAGCGGATCAAGGCGATGCTTTCACTAAAAATCGGATGGTCGAAAGCCTGAGGTGCCACAACCTGGGGTACCACTGCCTGGGGTACCACTGCCTGGGGTGACGGTGAGGGATCAGGTAACTGATCGGGCAACTGATCAGAAAATTGATCGGGCAGACGGTGGACTGACAACGGCCCTAGCCACTTCAAAGCTGTTTACCAATTCTGTACAGCCTGTAGGCCTTACATAAGCTGTACAGCCTGTACATAATTTCCATAGGCTTCAAAAACAGACCCAACCAAGCCCTAAGGGAAAACCAAAAAGCAAGCTAAAAAGCAAATCAAAAAGCAAGACCTCCAAACAAAACCTCAAACCAAAAAACAAGCAAACCGCCTCGGCCTTGCCATCACCATGAATCCGACCCCCCATCCCCAGCCCCAGGGCCAACCAAGCTCAGCCTTTGAAATGGCTGACAGTGTCGGTGTGGAGGCCGCACGACGCCGCTTACCGGAGCTGCTCGACCGCGCCGCAGGCGGGGAACGGATATTGATCAATAGACATCACAAACCTGTTGCCGCCCTGGTACCCCTCGCCGATCAACCGCCGGCGGATCCGATCCGTCGTCAACGGCAGATCCAATCACTCTTGGGCCTGCAGGGCAGCGGTCGTCACTGCTGGAACCGCGATTCACCACGTCCCGCCAGGCCCGCACCCGCAACCCCGGCCTATGTGCAGTCCGTGCAACGGGACAAGGCCTTTGCACCGCACCTGCTGCGTCGGGGCTCGAAGGTGGCCCTCGATGGCAGCGCCCTGGTGGCATACATCTGTGATGCCAAGGGCACTGGCAAATATCTCGGGCCCCTAATCGAAGGGATCGCCCAGGGCTACTGGCTGGGGGTGTTGAGCACGGTCAGCCTGATGCGCGTGCTGGAAGGTCCCCTGGCCTGCGGCGATGAAGCCCTGGTCCAGCGCTACAGCCAGGCCTTTGCCGATGGTCGCCACTGGCAACTGATCAGTCCTGATGCGGCCATGGCTGCGGCCGCCGTTCGTCTGCGCCGCCAGGAACCACAGCTCGATGAAATCGGCGCCATCGAGCTGGCCACGGCCATCCAAAGCGGTGCGGCCGTGCTGGTGACCGATCACCCCGCCCTAGCCCACACTGGCCAACACCCGGTGCTGAGCGCCCTGCGGATCTGAGGCCCAAGCCCATGCCGATTCACCTCTACTGGGGCGACGATGAAGCCGCCCGGCAGAGGGCCGTCGATGGCCTGATCGCCCAGCTGGTGGATCCGGCCTGGAGCAGCATCAACCTCAGTCGCCTCGATGGCAACGACGCCGGCCAGGCGGCCCAGGCCCTGGGTGAAGTCCGCACACCCCCCTTTGGCAGTGGTGCCCGGGTGGTGGTGCTGCAGCGCAGCCCCTTTTGCAACCAATGTCCGACAGAGCTGGCCGAACAGTGGGAGGCAAATTTGGAGCTCGTGGCCGAGCAATGCCACCTGGTTTTGGTCAATCCCGGCAAGCCCGATGCCCGGTTGCGCACCACCAAAAGCTTGCAAAAACTGATTAAGTCTGGGGA
>NZ_JAGQBV010000091.1:0-5296 GCF_024345815.1 Cyanobium sp. HWJ4-Hawea
TGGGCCAGCTGCGGGGCAAGGCCAGGCGCCAGGCCAGGCGGCAAATCCAGATGGTGTTCCAGGACCCCCTGGCCTGCCTCAATCCCCAGATGGTCGTGGGGGAGGCGATCGGCGATCCGCTCCTAATCCATGGCCTGGCCACGGCCAGCCGGGCACGCGACCAGGCCCGCCAATGGTTGGAGGCCGTTGGGCTCTCACCGGCAGAGGCCTTTGAATCCCGATTGCCCCGCCAGCTCTCCGGCGGCCAGCAACAACGGGTGGCCATCGCCCGGGCCCTAATTCTCCAGCCCCAGGTACTGCTCTGCGATGAGAGCGTGAGCATGCTCGACGCGGAGGTTCAGGCCGATGTATTGACGCTGCTGCGGGATCTGCAGGAGCGGATGGGCCTGGGGATGCTGTTTGTGACCCACGACCTCTCCGTGGCCAGCGGCTTCTGCCATCGGGTGCTCGTGCTCGATGGCGGCAAGGTCGTGGAGGAGGGCCCCGGCTCCAGGCTGCTGCGCGATCCCCAGGCGGCGATCACCAAAAGCCTGGTGGCGGCCTGTCCGCGGCTGCCAGCCCTGGCCCAGACCTAGCGCCGCCTGAGCACGGCCAGCAATCGCTCAAACATCTCGGGCAGGGGGGCCTCAAACTTCAGGCGCTCCCCCGTGATCGGATGGTCCAGCCCCAGTTGCACAGCATGCAGGGCCTGGCCGGGCAGGGCCATCGGCAACTTGCGACAACGGCTGTAGGTCAGATCGCCCACGATTGGATGGCCCAGGTGGGCGCAATGCACCCGGATTTGGTGGGTGCGGCCGGTGTCGAGTTTGAAGCGCAGCAGGGAGTAGTCGCCTAGGCGCTCCACCAGCCGCCAGTGGGTGCAGGCATGGCGCCCCCCCTCGCTGACCACCGCATATTTCTTGCGGTCGATCGGATGGCGGCCGATGTCGGCTATCACCGTGCCCTCATCGGCACTGGGCACCCCGTGGATCACCGCCAAATACTGGCGGGAGGCGATGCGCTTTTGGATCTGCACCTGGAGCTTGACCAGGGCCTCCTGGCTCTTGGCCACCACGATGCAGCCGGTGGTGTCCTTATCGAGGCGATGCACAATGCCCGGCCTCATTTCGCCACCAATGCCCGGCAGGTCGGGGCAGTGGTGAAGGAGGCCATTGACCAAGGTGCCATTGCGATTGCCGGGGGCCGGATGCACCGTGAGCCCAGCGGGCTTATTGAGCACGATTAGGTGGGCGTCCTCGAAAAGCACATCGAGCGGCATCGCCTCTGGCTTGAGGTACTCCAGGGGTTCGGGGGGAGGCATCCACAGCTCAACGCTGTCGCCCTGGCGCAGGGGTGTTTTGGCGCGACCGGTGATCCCGTTGACCCGCACATAGCCGGCATCAATGAATTTCTGGATCCGGGCCCGGCTCTGCTCCGGCCGTTGGGCCACCAGCCAGCGGTCAAGCCGCATCGGTAGGGGCTTGGGGTATTCGAGGCCGAGCAGTTCGCCTTCGCCCTCGCCAAAGGCACTCACGGCAACTCGAGGGCCATCGGACCCAGGAAGGCGCGGCGATAGTCGTCGAGGAGCTTGGTGGCCATGCGCAGGGTGTCGCCGCTGGTGTGCTTTTCAGCCACCGCCGCCAGCCAGTTCTGGGCATCGGGGGCCCCATTTGGCAGGGCTGCCACCGCCAGGCCATAGCGCTTCTCCAGCAGGCCAGCTGCCACCCCGGCGGCCGGGATCGCCTCCAGAATTGCCAGGAGCTGCACAAAGGCCTGGGCTACGGCCTCGCTGTCGTAGGCGGCCTGGCCAATGTCGTCGCAGAGGGCCAGGCGCAGGGCGGCCTGCTGGTCATCCAGCCGGGGTGGCAACACCCCAGGGGCATCGAGCAGGTCGAGGTCCTGGCCCAGGCGCACCCAGCGCAGGCTGCGGGTAACGCCGGCGCGGCGGGCACTGTCCACCACCTTTTGGCGCACCAGGCGATTGATCAGAGCCGACTTACCCACGTTGGGAAAGCCGAGCATCAGCGCCCTAACCGGCCGCGGTTTCATGCCCCTGCCGGCGCGGCGAGCATTGAGGGCCGCCCCGGAACGAATTGCGGCCTGCTGCAACTGCTTAACGCCCGTGCCGACCTTGGCATCACACCAGCAGGGCTTGATCCCATCGGCGCGAAACCAGGCATCCCAGGCGGCCCGGGCGGCCGTTGGCACCATGTCGAGGCGATTGAGCACCAGGATGTGCTGCTTGCCTTCGATCCAGCGCTGGAGCCGGGGGTGGCCGGTGGAGCGGGGGATGCGGGCGTCGCGCACCTCGATCACCAGGTCCACCTTGGCCAGGTGGGCACTGAGGGCCTTCTCCGCCTTGGCGATATGCCCCGGGTACCACTGAATCGCTGGAGCAGCGGCACTGAGCAGGTCGCTCACGGCACCACCAAAACGGGGCAGGGGGCCAACTGGATCACCCTCGCGGCCGTGCTCTGGTGATCGTTTTCCAGGCTGATGCCGCGGGTGCCCATCACGATCACATCGGCATTGATTTCATCGGCCACATCACCAATCACAAAGGCGGGTTTGCCCTCCCGCTCGATCACCTGACAGGGCACCCCGGCCCCTTCAAAGCTGGCCTTGGCCTCGGCCAGAAAACGGGCCACCTCGTCGGGATCGTCCTGGCCAGGCTCCACCACTGAAAGCAACACCAGGTCGCTGCTGTGCTGCTGCACCAGCTGGAGGGCCACCGCAGCCGTTTCCCGGGCCTGGCGGCTGCGATCAATGGGGAACAAAACGGTGGCAAACATCTTGTAAAGGCAAAACCAGTGGCGAAGCGGGAATTTGGGGAAAACCGAAGCCAGGGGGCTAGCCTCCCCCGGCAATTCCGTTACTCCTGCAGCCCCATGGCGAAGCGTTCCCTGGCCAGCCTGACAGCCGATGACCTCCGTGGAAAGCGGGTGCTGGTTCGGGTCGACTTCAACGTACCGCTCAACGACTCCGGCGCCATCACCGACGACACCCGCATTCGGGCAGCCCTGCCCACGATCAACCACCTCACGGCCCATGGCGCCAAGGTGATCCTGGCCGCCCACTTCGGCCGTCCCAAGGGTCAGGTGAATGAGTCGATGCGGCTCACCCCCGTGGCAGCCCGCCTGGCTGAACTGCTCGGCAAAACCGTGGTCAAAACCGACAGCTGCATTGGCCCCGACGCCGAAGCAAAAGTGGCTGCCATGGCCGGCGGTGATGTGGTGCTACTGGAGAACGTGCGCTTCTTCGATGAAGAAGAAAAAAACGACGCCGGCTTTGCCCAGAAACTGGCAGCCCTGGCCGATATCTATGTGAACGACGCCTTCGGCGCCGCCCACCGGGCCCACGCCTCCACCGAAGGGGTGACCAAATTCCTCAGCCCCAGCGTCGCTGGCACCCTGATGGAAAAGGAACTGCAGTACCTGCAGGGCGCCATCGATGAGCCCAAGCGCCCCCTGGCTGCAATCGTGGGCGGCTCCAAGGTGAGCTCCAAGATCGGCGTGCTCGAAGCCCTGATCGACAAGTGCGACAAGGTGCTGATCGGCGGCGGCATGATCTTCACCTTCTACAAGGCCCGGGGCCTGGCGGTGGGCAAGAGCCTGGTGGAAGAGGACAAGCTCGAGCTGGCCAAGGAACTGGAAGCCAAGGCTGCCGCCAAGGGTGTGCAGCTGCTGCTGCCCAGCGATGTGGTGCTAGCTGACAACTTCGCCCCCGATGCCAACAGCCAAACCACCAGCATCGACGCCATCCCCGATGGCTGGATGGGCCTAGACATCGGCCCCGATTCGCTCAAGGCCTTCCAGGAGGCCCTGGCCGATTGCAAGACCGTGATCTGGAACGGCCCGATGGGCGTGTTCGAGTTCGACAAATTTGCCGCTGGCACCAACGGCATTGCCCACACCCTCGCCGATCTCAGCGCCAAGGGCTGCTGCACGATAATCGGCGGCGGCGACTCGGTCGCAGCCGTTGAGAAGGTGGGCGTGGCCGAGAAGATGTCGCACATCTCCACCGGCGGTGGCGCCAGCCTCGAACTGCTGGAAGGCAAGGTGCTGCCCGGCGTGGCCGCCCTAGATGAGGCCTAGTTTCCAGGCCTAGGCCCGGTAACTAGGGATTAAGGGCATCCCTATCGGCCACCACCCGCACCCGCTTGGTGGCCGTCACGATTCCCTTGGGATGGACCAGCAGCACGGCCCAGGTTTGGGAACCTGGGCTAAGGGGCGCTTGCACGGTTTTAAACAGGCCGCCGCCACCCAGGGCCCCCAGGGGCAGGGACGGACTGGCCATGGTGGTCACCATCTGGTCGCTGATCGCTGCCAGGCCCCCCGCCAGCACGGAGCCGGCCAGGGGTTCATCAAATAAGACGTCGACGTCATAGCGCTGGCCCGTCAGCACCGCATCGGGGATCAAAAGACTCACCGGCAGCTGGGAATCGCTGCTGTGGAGCACCGATTGCTCCTCAATAACCCGCTGGCTATTGATGCGGCCGCCATCGCTGCCCAGGGCCAACCGCTGCACCGCTTCGAAGGTGTAGGCATGGGGACCAGCCTTTTGATGGCCCGTCACCTTCACCTGGGTGGTGGCACTGCCGTCCCGCAGGGGGGCACCGGGGCTGACCTGCCACTGGGCATCGGGGAATTGCTTGAGCAGCACCCGGCGGCGCATTTCCACCAGGGCCGGATCCAAACCGGGCCCCGGCTCCAGCACCAGGCTCAGTTCGCCAGCGCCGTTGAAGGCCCGCTCCAGGCCCTGGAGCTGCTGGGGAGTGGGGGCAGCGGCCCAGGCACTGCCGAGGGTGGCGCCACCAGCCAAACCAATCCCGCCGATCAGGCCCAGCAATCCAAACCAAACGCGCGGCATCGAGGCAGCCAAAACCGCTTTTAAGTTAGGTCGGCCCCCAGGCTCTGCCGATGCCCAGGCTCCTAATTGCAGCAAGCGGAACTGGAGGCCATCTGTTCCCAGCCCTGGCGGTGGCGGAGGCGATGCCAGGGGATTGGGATGTGCACTGGTTGGGGGTGCCAGACCGGCTTGAGCGCCAGCTGGTGCCGAGCCGCTATCCCCTGCACACCGTGCGGGCTGGCGGGCTCCAGGGCCGGGGCCTGCGCAGGCTGCTCAACGCGCTCCAATTGGTGCTTGCCATCCAGGCGGCCAGGCGCCTGATCCGCCGCGAGCAGGTGAGCGCGGTCTTCAGCACCGGGGGCTACATCGCTGCCCCGGCAATCCTGGCGGCCCGTAGCTGCGGGATTCCCGTGGTGCTCCATGAGAGCAATGCCATTCCCGGCAAGGTGACCCGCCTACTGGCCCGCCA
>NZ_JAGQBV010000092.1:0-5205 GCF_024345815.1 Cyanobium sp. HWJ4-Hawea
GGTGATGGCCGACCTGATCCTCAAGGTCATCCCCACCAACCGCCGCGCCAAGGAGGCCTTCGCCTACTACCGGGATGGCATGAGCGCCCAGGCCGACGGGGAATACGCCGAAGCCCTCGACAACTACGAAGAGGCCCTCACCCTCGAAGACGATCCCCTCGACCGGGCCTTCATCCTCTACAACATGGCCCTGGTGTACGCCAGCAACGGTGAGCACCACAAGGCCCTCGACCAATACGGCGCCGCCCTGGAGCTCAACAGCAAGATGCCCCAGGCCCTCAACAACATGGCGGTGATCCACCACCACCTGGGCTCGATTGCTGAAGAAAAGGGCGAAGCCGATGAGGCCGACCGCTGCTATGACCAGGCCGCTGACCTCTGGGGCAAGGCGATCCGCCTAGCCCCCAACAACTACATCGAGGCCCAGAACTGGCTGAAAACCAGCGGCCGCGGCAGCGTGGACGTTTATTTCTAAATAGTTTTCGAGACAGTAAATGAGACTGCAACCACCTGCCAGGCAACTCATCGTGTTCTCCGGCTTGGGAGTGCTGGCCATGGCCATGCTCACACTGATTGATTTCAGCATGGGCAAGGCATTAGGCAGACTGGAGAGCTTGCTAACGGGAGATCTTTATTATCTTTTTCGCATCTGGGGAAGTCTATGGCCCTGGCTTCTTTTTTCGATCGCCCTTGCTCTCAGCTGCAGGCGAAATAACCAACCCAACCTTGCAAAACAAAGTGCCTTTCTTTTACTCAGCCCAGCTCTGAGTGGGGCGCTGGCCGAGCTGCTCAAAATAACGCTGCGCCGAGAAAGGCCATCCCCACTGGAAACTTATATATTCCGCCCATTCACCGATCGCACCTGGTCAAGCACTGGGCTCGGCCTACCCAGCTCCCATGCAGCCGTGGCCTTTGGCGGGAGCATGGCCCTAATTATTCTATTTCCCCGTTTGCGCCAGCCAGCCCTAGTGATGGCAGTGGGCTGTGCGATCACCCGAGTGGTCAGCGGGGCCCATTACCCCACCGACATCTACCTGGGTGCACTGGTGGGATCGTTAAGCGGCATCTTGCTAGCCCGTTGGCTAAGAATCCCGAGCCTGCAGTTTTGGCATGCACAGCCAAGCCCCGACCAGCCCTAGGGCCGCACCGATGAAGATATCACTGACATAGTGGTTATTGGTGGCTACCCGCTGAAGTGATGCCAAAATAGCCAGCGCCACAAATGCAGGGCGCCCAGCTGGTAGATACCACCAAAGAGATGCCGCTAAACCTGCGGCAACAGCGGCATGTCCGGAAGGGAAACTCATCACTGCAGAGCGTCCATGAATTCCAGCATCTAGGAGTTGGCGCCCAAATGTATCAAAAAAGCCATTGGCATTTTCAAGGATTGCTTTACCGGGCCTAACCCTGGGAATTATCAGTTTGAACAAATCTACAAATAATCCACCCAGATAGGTGCCTGCAATCAGACGCAGGGCTCGAATACGCCCTTCGGAACGGCGCCACCTCAATTGGCTAGAGGCTATAACCGCAATCAAAACCATTGCTGCGCCAGTACCATGACCACCTATTTCGGAAAAACGGAGAATGCGTCCTATTTCCTTAGGAATAGGATTAAGATCCATGAGCCGAGCAGCTTGGACATCCACAATCAGGCTAAGCATGCCAGCAACTATTAAAAAAGTTGCGATGCCTAGCAACGCTCGCTGCTTGCCAAAAATTTTTCTCATGATGCCAATTAAAGCCACTTTAGCATAGCCCAAGAAGCCGACTCTGGCTATGGGACTATTGAATAAAACGAACGCGATCGGAGGACAACGACGGTATATTCAGAACTTTAGATCTGGCGCTAACCGCAAGACCAGAATAGCGATGCATGCTGAAGCAATAATCAAGTCAATTATTCTAACTTTAGAATAATTAATCTCCCCTGACCCTCCCTGCCTGCTTGACCTTTTACCGCCAAGCATAATCTTGAAAGACTGGGCTAAATCTCCGCAAGGGGGAAATAGCAATAGCTTCTTGATTCTGAAGCACATGGCCAACTTGCCATCACAACTCCAGGACTGGGTCTTCATACCTAAATTGAAAACCACGCTTGTCTCCTGGTATTCAGAAATGGGCACAGGCAGTGGCCCCCAATAACTACATCGAAGCCCAGAATTGGCTTAAAATCAGTGGCCACGACAGCGTCGACGCTGGTTGACCTCAGCCTAAGGGAGGCACTTGACAACCCAGGCAGCTTGCAGAAGAAAGATCTCTATTATGTATTTCGCACCTGCTGAAACCTATATACATGGCTCCTTTTTTCGATCGCCCTGGCTCTCAGTGGGAAACCAAGCGACCCATACAATAACGCCAAATGGGAGCATTGGCAAGCTAGTCCACCAGCTTTTATTTGCCCATTCGCCCATAATCACGCGCCAGATTTTTTGTTATGAACAGATAAGCCCTGCCATGCCTCGCTGTAACGAAGCGTTGGCAATGCACTCAAGCCTCCTGGCGTGCGAATAAAAGCGGTGACACCCCTTCCCGAAGCAGGGGGTGTGGGGCCTAAAGAATCTAACTTTTCACCTTCTTTGCTACCTTCAGCGCTCAGGACCTGCGGCATTTAAGGGATAGATATTTTTGAAATCTCACAACTATCCTGATACAGATCAACTCGCTTTCTGACATAAAATTGTAATACCTAGGCGCCTTGGAGAGCATTTGATGCTCTATATCAGTCTGCCCAAATTTCTTATTTTTTGAGGTGGGCTTAAAGCTTGCGGGTGCGCACCACGTCGAGCGCTAGCTTCCGACCCTTAGAGTAATTAAGGCCATGGAATTGACCAATCCGCTTAGTAGTGATCTCTACAGGCAATTTCTTTCTGAAGACTGGCATCTGATTGCTACGAATAATCACGATAGCCTCAGAGTGGCTGACTGCGTGACTGATTAGACCTTCGAGGTTCGTCAGTTGAGTTTCGGTTCCCAGGTTGAAAACCACGCTCGGCTCGTGATATTGGGCAATCGCCACCGGAAGGGATTGAGCCCCCTCGGCGATAATGATCTGGCGTAGTCTTTCTGCCGGCCAAATCGGGGTGAGCCGCGGTAGAATTAATTGAAACATTAGTCCGAAGATCACCACGGCGGCGGCGGCAGAGGCAAGTAGACGCTGGCGGAAGTCCGTCAGTTTCGGCATCAGCACCAGCGTTGCGATGCAGAGTGCGCTCACTAACAGTGCAAGTTCGGAGATAGTGCCGCTTGCCCAGAAGTAGATGGTCGGTACGCCCACAGCCAGGAGACTGCCCGAGAGGATCCAGGCGGTCACCCCGATGCGCTGGGGCCAGGCCGAAAGCCCCTTAGCACCCCGCCCCTGTTGGCCGGTGTGGATCAAACCCATGCCGGCCAACAGGCACAGGGCTGGCAGCAGGGGGAGCACGTAGTGCGGCAATTTGGTGGGGACCAGTTCGAACACAATCCAGCCAGGTACCAACCATGCAGAGGCCAGGCGAGTAATCGCCTTGAGCTGGGCGGGGGCCCGGCGCAGGCCAGCCCAGGCTTGGGGGATAAGCAGCCAGGAAACTGGCCAGAGCAACAGCGGTGTGATCAGCAGGTAGGTGCCGGGGGGGGCTCCATGGGATTCCTGGACTTCAAGTAACTTGGCAATAAAATCGTTACCAAAGGAATCCTTAATGAACTGGCCTTGGCTGAGCATTTGAATGCTCAATAACCAGGGGCCTAAAATCAGGACTGGCAACGCCAGCCAAGGAAGGGGATGAAGAGCCTTTGCCGGCCAAAGGCTGCGTTCTTTCCAGCATATCCAGGCAAGCGTGAAAGTAGCCACTGCAGGCGCCACCGGCCCCTTGATCAGCATCCCTAGTCCTAACCCCAGCCAGAACAGCAGGCGGGAGCGCCAAAGCCCTTCCTGTCGGGGCTGGACGTATATCTGGGCCAGGCCAGCCTGCATCGCCACGATGGCAGCCAATTGCATGGCGTCGGTCTTGGCGAGGTGAGCTTCAACCCCCAGCAGCAAGGAGCACGCCAAAAACACAGCCGCCACGAATGCCGCACCCTCGCCGATCAGGTGCCGAAAGCCCAAGTAGAGCAGTAGAACCGCGCCAGTGGCGCCGATCGTGGAAGGCAGCCGGTAAGGAATCCGCTCTGTAGAGGGAACACCAAGGGACTGGGCGACATGGCTGATGCCGGCCTGCAACCAATAAATTCCCACGGGCTTTTTATAGCGAGAGTCATCCTGAAAACGGATGTCAAGCATGTCTCCGGTTTCAACCATTTGGCGCGTAGCCTGCATGTAGCGGGATTCGTCGCGATCCGTAGCGGGCAGACTGGAAATGCCAGGCAGGTAAAGGGCCAAGCAAAGGAACAGCAGAATCCAGACCTTGCTGATCTTCTGAAGGCCGATCTTGCTTAACCAAGGTGGAAGCGCGGGTCGTATTTCCATTCGCGACAGTGCTTATTTTTAAGAGTCATATTAATATTGTCATGCCATTCACTTGCTAGTCATCATCTCCAGGCTGACACGTAGGTCCAGTCCCTCAGGCAATAGCCGCTGATGCCCTGAACAGCTTGAGCATGTTGTGAGTGGGGGCCATCAATGCCCATTCACCTTCTCCAAACCCCGTAATCGGAAACGATCCAGGCACTTCACGCGCCCAATGTCGCTTGAAGCGCTGATCAGACTGGGGTGACGGATGGTCTCGAAGCCATGGCCATCGGAGCAACCGGTGGAGAACCTAAGGCTGGCAAACTCCTGCCCCAAGCTCCGTCCCAGCCCTTAGCCCCGATCTTCGGCCGGGTTAACCCCCAGGGCCGCCACCAGGGCTTCGGCGACCGTGCCCGCCTCCAGTAGCTGCAGGCCGATGCCGGCGGCAACCTTGGCCATGCCGCTGCCCTTGGGAACCACCGCCCGGGTGAAGCCCAGGCGGGCGGCCTCGCCTAGCCGCAGCTCCAGCTGGCCCACCGCCCGCAGCTGGCCACCCAAGCCCAACTCCCCCACCAGCAACGTGCCTGGCGGCAGGCAGAGATCCCGGTAGCTGGCCACAACCGCCGCGGCCACCCCCAGATCCGCTGCCGGTTCCTCCACCTCCAGGCCACCGGCCACCGCCAGGTAGCAATCAAATCGGCTGAGGGGCAGGCCCAGGTGCTTTTCGAGCACCGCCAGGATCTGGTGCAGGCGGTTGGCGGCGATGCCGGTGGCGCTGC
>NZ_JAGQBV010000093.1:0-5112 GCF_024345815.1 Cyanobium sp. HWJ4-Hawea
GCACCGGCAGCGACCACATCCGCGAAAAAGACGGCCTTTGGGCAGTACTTTTCTGGCTGCAGATCCTGGCCCAAAAGCAGTGCTCCGTTGCCGATGTAATGGCAAACCACTGGGGAAGTTTTGGCCGCCACTACTACTCCCGCCACGACTACGAAGCCATCGCCAGCGATGCCGCCCACGGCCTCTACGACCGCATTAAGGCCATGCAACCTGCCCTACTGGGCCAAAACTTTGCAGGCCGCAGCATCAGCACCGCCGATGACTTCAGCTACACCGATCCTGTGGATGGTGCAGTCAGCACTGGCCAAGGCCTGAGGCTCCTGCTCAATGACGGCAGCCGGGTGGTGCTGCGCCTCTCAGGCACGGGCACCCAGGGCGCCACCCTAAGGGTCTACCTGGAGAGCTATGTGCCCGCCACTGGCAACCTCCACCAAGATCCCCAGTTGGCCCTGGGCGATGTAATTACTGCCATCGATCAACTGGCTGAAATTAAAACCCGCACGGGCATGGAGCACCCGACAGTGATCACCTAACTCTGATAAACACACCTTGATCATTCTTGGGCCGCAGGGGTTTCCTCCGGGAACCAGCGGCTTTCTAGCTGCTTAACGGCCACATAGAAGGGCGGAACTACCCCCAGCGAGAGAACGGTAGCCACCAGTAGGCCGCCAAAAATCACACTGCCAAGGGACTGCTGACTATTTGCACCTGCGGTGGTCGCCACCACTAAGGGCAGGAAGCCCGCCAGAGATGCGATGGCGGTCATCAGGATTGGTCGCATCCGCGATTCGGCCGCTGCGATTGCCGCCTCGACATAGCCCATGCCTGCGCCTACGTGCTCCTCGGCCACCTCCACAATCAGGATGCCGTTTTTAGCAGCCAAACCAATCAAGGTGACCAGACCAACCTGGGCGTAGATGTTCAGATCGATCGAGCGCAACGCAAGGAAAGCCAGGGCCCCAAGCATGGCCAAGGGAACTGTCATCAAGATAACCACTGGCGTAACATAACTCTCGTACTGGGCTGAAAGCACCAAATAAACCACCAAAATACCCAGGCCGAAAACCAGCACGCTGGCATTGCCCGCAGACAGCTGGAGGGCAGCAATACCTGTAAAGGCATAGCCAACATTATTGAAATCAAGAGATTTAAAAATTTGCTGGATCGCTGTAAGGGCCTGGCCAGAACTCTTACCTACGGCCTCCGCACCCTGCACCAAAATGGTGCGGTAGAGGTTGTAATGGCTAATAACAGGGGGGGCACTAGATAGTTCTGCAGTCGCAAATTCCGACACCTGAACCAGCTTGTCATCCTTGCTTCTTACGTAGTAACTGAGCACATCCTCGAGGTTGCTGCGGCCGGGAGCCTCCGATTGGACATAGATATTGCGGACCTGGCCACTCTCATAGGTAAGGCCGGAGTAATTTCCACCTGCCAGCACAGCAATTGTTTGCATAGCCTGCTGGAAATCAACGTTAAGGCCTCCTAGAATGGAACGATCAATTTTGACGCCAAAGGCTGGGGCGCTGGGAATGAATTGGGTATAGAGGGTGGAGAATTGGTCACTGGCAGTGCCCTGGACAATCAGCTTTTTAGCCAGATCATCTAGCTGGGAAAAGCTATAGCCACCATTACTAAGGTCGTTAAATTGGAAATAGAAACCTCCTTGGGCAGAGAAGCCTGGAATCGCCGGCGGCTGGGAAGCGACAGCCAGACCAGAACCTAGCTTCTCCAGCTTGGAATTTAGGCGAGCCACAATCGCCGGAGCCTTGTGATCTGCTCCTGAGCGTTCTGCGAGGGGCCGTAGACCAAAGAAGAAGAGACCCTGGTCGGGGCTAGAGCCATTAAATCCAGAACCACTAATAATTCCCGCTGAGGTGAGATCCGGTTCCGTTTTAAGCACCTTGGCAATCTCCTTACCCATATTTTGGGTCTGGGAGAGGGAGGCTCCGTTTTGCAGTTGGTATATACCTAAGCCGTATCCCTGGTCTTCTTCAGGAATAAATGCTGTGGGCTGGGCTGAGAAGGCAAGCGCCGTAAGCACAATGCCCCCGGCCAAACCAGCCAGAATCAGCTTACGTTTTGCAATTAGTTGGATAAGCAGGGACGCATAGGTCTTTTCAAGCCGGCCGAACCACAAATTAAAGCCATCAAAAATCACAGCCAGCCTGCTTCCTGCAAAGCCAAACACCACCAGCCCAAAGACATAGGCCAATGGGCCGAAAGAGGCAGCACTAAAACGACCAAAGGCAAGACCAACCAAGAGTCCCCCCAGGGTCCAGCCCCAGCCCTTTGGCTTAGGTGGGGCTTCAGAGCGAAGGATCAGGGCCGACATCATCGGCGAGAAAGTCAGGGCGTTAAAGGTGGAAATGGCAATCGAAAAAGCAATGGTTAGGGCAAACTGGCGATAGATAATTCCTATACCACCCGGATAAAAAGCTACGGGCACAAACACTGCCATCAATACCAAGGAAGTGGCGACTAGGGCCCCGGTCAATTCACCCATACAGGCCATGGCCGCCTGACGGGGTTTCATACCCCGTTCTAAATTTTTGGAGACCGCTTCAATCACCACAATTGCATCGTCGACCACGAGACCGGTGGCAAGCACCAAGCCCAGCAGAGTCAACTGATTGATCGAGAAGCCGAAGATCTTGATAAAGGCAAAGGTACCGATCAAAGAAATCGGGATTGCCAGGCTTGGCACAATAGTGGCACGCCAGTTCTGCAGAAACAGAAACAGAATCACTAGAACCAACACAATCGCCAAGCCGAGAGCATCAACAACACCCTCCACGGCCGACTCAATGAATTGGCCAACGTTGTAAATCTCAGTGAGGATAATTCCCGGGGGCAACTGGGATTGGAATTCATCCATCAGTTCAACTACCGCCTCTGACACCTGCAGGGCGTTGCTTTCAGGGGTTTGATAGATGCCAATCGTGACAGCAGGTTTGCCATTTATGTCTACCCCCTGGGTTGCGAAGGTGTTGAATCCATAGGTGGCCTCGCCTACATCGGCCAGGTGAAGCAAATTCCCGTTGGGTGATTTTCCAACAATCAGCTTGTTGAGTTGCTCAACCGACACCAAGTTGCCGTTATCTTCCACCAGAATTGGATAGGTGAACAACTGATCACCTCCAGCCGGTGGCCCGCCAACCAGACCGCCCACAGCTACGGAGTTCTGACTTTTAACGGCACTCACCACCTGGTCTGCGGTGAGCTGGTTCGCGGTCAACTTGGATGGATCGACAAATAGCCAGAAAGCCGGGTTACTGCCACCAAAAAGAGTGGCCTGGGCGACTCCAGGTATGCGCTCCAATTGATAGAAAAGCTGCTCATAAATCAAACCATTGATGTATGGCGCGTCGTACTGGCCCTTTGTTGATGAGACCTGATACGCCAACAGAATCGAAGGGGTGGTTTGAATAACAGATACACCTGTGGCTTTTACCTGGTCGGGGAGCTGGGGGTTAGCCAAGGAGACCCGATTTTGAACATTGACCTGGTCAATATTGATATCTGTTCCCTCGTCAAAAAATACATTGACCGTGCTTTGGCCCGTGTTTGTTGTAAGGGAGGAGATATATGCGGCCCCAGGCACTCCATTTATTTGCTGCTCCAGCACATTGGTGACTGCCTGTTCCGTAACCAGGGAGTTGGCACCTCCATAGTTTGCAGCCACCTGGATTTGGGGTGGAGCAATATTTGGCAGGTTTTCGATCGGCAAGGTGGGAATGGCGATCAAGCCCACCAAAATGATCAAGATGCTGCAGACCGTAGTTAGAACCGGTCTCTTGATGAAATTATCGGAGAGTGACATCTCCTAGCTCAGTTACTTCCATTGGCTATGGATACAGGCATCCCGGAGCGCAGCAGGGCAGTATTACTAACCACCACTCGATCACCAGCCTTGAGCCCGGAAATCAAGGGATAGCGGTTCTTTTCCAGGGTTCCCAAGCGAACAGGCATTTGCACCACGATCGGGGTTTTAGGAGGAAGCTTTTCCAATTTTTCCTTACTTGCCAAAGGTATCTGGCTAGAGGTTCGAATCTTGGGAAGTACCTGACTAAGATTAAAAATTTGATAAACAAAAGGTTGCTGGGCCTGCATCATCACAGCCTGCACCGGCACCGAGAGCTGGGTACTGACCCCGGTAATTATGCTATTACGTACGTATTGCCCAGTTTTAAGCTTGCCGGAGAGGTTAGGGAAAGCAGCTTTTACCAAAACCGTGTTTGGAGAAGAAGTACTACCGCTAACGCCAAAATAGGGAGATATGAAAACCACCTTACCGAATCCCTTAAAGAGAGGATTTCCCTGCGTAACCAGCTCAACCGGCTGGCCCAATTCAACCCGAGAGGCCTGGGTGGCCGGCACGTCCATCAAGGTCCATAGAGAAGAGTTATCAACAATCCCCGTAATTGCCTGGCCCTGGCGCACATAGTCGCCGAGCTTGACGGTATCAAGATCGCCAATAATGCCGTTAATCGGGGCCGTGACGTACTTGTAGCCCAAGGTGGCTGCGCTGGCAAGCACCTGGTCGCTACTTTGAATCGACTGGGTAACGTAGTAATCCCGATCGCGGGTAGAAACTGCGCCCTGCTCGTTCAGAAAGATATAGCGTTCAGCATTAACTCTGTCTTTGCGGGCTGCAGCAACACTGGAATTAAGCTCCGCTTTTTGTTGAACATTATCTAAAACAATTATCGGCTGACCAGCCTTAACTATTTGACCCTGCTTCGCCAGTATCTTCACCACTCGACCATCAACTTCGGGTCTCAAAGCCACATCGGTGGTGGAAGCCAGCTGGCTAATCACCTCAATACTCGGGCTGAAGCTGGCATCCCCAATGGTTTGTACCTGCACCACCAGCGGCGGCCTAGGTGGGGGCGCAGACGAGCAGCCAGCCAAGGCCAGGGAACCCAAAAAAGGCAGCAACAGCAACTGCAATTTGGGTGTCACGGGGCTGGGCACAAAAGAAAAACAGCTTGGCGAAAGCTAACGGACCCGGCCGACTTTGACAGCGGAGCCATGCCGCAAATTCAATAGGCCGGCGCTGACCACCCGTTGACCTGGTTGCAGGCCCCGGATCACCGGATAGGAAGTGCC
>NZ_JAGQBV010000094.1:0-5015 GCF_024345815.1 Cyanobium sp. HWJ4-Hawea
TCCCGCCGGAACTTAATGGGACCCTCTATCGCAATGGTCCGGGCCGTTTGGAGAGGGCAGGCCTATCTGTCCACCATCCCTTTGATGGCGATGGAATGATCACGGCCTTTCGCTTTGCGGAGGGATCGGTCGAGCTAGCTAATCGTTTTGTACGCACTGAGGGATGGCTAGAGGAAGAGAAGGCAGGCAAATATCTATATCGTGGGGTATTCGGTAGCCAGAAGCCTGGCGGAGCGCTCGCTAATGCTTTCGATCTACGTCTGAAAAATATCGCCAACACCCATGTGGTGCGCCTGGGTGATGATCTTTTGGCGCTCTGGGAGGCAAGTTCACCCCATGCCCTAGACCCCGTCAGCCTTGAAACCAGGGGCCTCACTCACCTAGATGGCGTGCTTAAGCCAGGTGAGGCATTTAGTGCCCATCCCCGTTTTGAACCGGGCCACCATGGTGAGCCGCGGATGGTCACTTTTGGGGTGAAGAGTGGCCCCCGCAGCAGCGTGCGGCTGATGGAATTTGCCACCGAGGGTCCGAAGGCTGGTCAGCTGGTGGCTGATCGCAGTGACAGCTTTGGGGGGTTTGCCTTCTTGCACGACTTTGCTATCACCCCAAATTGGGCAGTGTTTTTGCAAAATGCGATCGACTTCAACCCACTTCCATTTGTATTCGGACAGAAGGGGGCAGCTCAGTGTCTGCGCTCTAGGCCAGGCGGCCGTGGCCAATTTTGGCTTGTTCCCAGGGATTGTGGCGCCTATGCGGGCCAAGCCCCCAGGTTGATTGATGCCCCCGACGGCTTTGTCTTCCACCATCTCAATGCCTATGAAGAGGGAGACGAGGTGGTGGTGGAGAGCATTTTCTATAACGACTTCCCCTCCATTGGGCCCGACGACGATTTTCGCTCCATCGATTTTGATTCTTTGCCCGCTGGCTTACTTGAGCGTTGTCGAATCAATCTCACTACTGGTACGGCAAGTAGTGAACGCCTGAGTGAACGTTGCTGTGAGTTTGCGATGGTGAATCCGAGGTTCCAGGGTTTGCCCGCCCGCTATGGCTGGATGGCTGTGGCAGAGCGGGAAATAGGTAATGACCCTTTGCAGGTAATCAAGAAACTCGATTTGCAAACAGGTGATGGTTGTACTTGGAGTGCGGCACCCCGGGGCTTTGTCACTGAACCGATCATGGTGCCACGATCAATCAAGGAAGGTGAGCCAATCCCTGCAGAGGACGATGGCTGGCTGTTGTGTTTGATCTGGAATGGCGCTAGAGATGCTAATGATTTAGTAATTCTTGATGCAGCAGACTTAAGTGAATTGGCTGTGATTGAGCTACCCCTTGCCATGCCCTATGGGCTACATGGCAGTTGGAGCGAAGTTGGGCTTGCTAAACTTGATAACTAGTGTTGCGTTCCAGTATTTCGCAAGATAAAAATCTTTTGATTAGATACTTTTGGCGTGCATTTGTAATTAGGCTTCCTTGCATGAAGAGTTTCCGCTGCGTTTAAGCCTTGACTAGGCTGTCCTCATGTTTGAAGATTGGCAACGATTTATTTTGAGCCTTATCGGGCACTACTTTATGTTTGTTGATGAACTTGAAGAAGTCTAGTTTTCTTCTGATCATTGATCGTCATCATGTTGCCTTTAACTCACTAACTGCCTTGCCTTGAGGCGGAAACCAAGAGGTTTGTGTCACTAGGCTGCCACTCTAATCTGGAAGACTGTGGGTTATTAGGATTTAGGGAATCATGCGTATTGCAGGTACTCTAGTTTCGTGGTTGTCTCATAGCAGTGATTTTGGATGATTTTGTTTTGGGAATATTTGCCGAATTGTCATGAAAGATTTTCTTGAGACTCTTTTGATTGCGATCATCAAGCTTGTTTTTGATTATTGGCGAGAGAGGGGCGGGCCTGCTAGGTTGGCTTATATTATGTGCGATGATGTTCTTTAAATATGAAAGTTTTTGTTGGAATTGATGTCGCGTTTTCCCATGAACATCCTTTCCAAATCAGGGATGATTTGATGCCCGTCATGGGCGGAACGGAAAAGCAGTTGATTCTGCTCGTCGCACTGCTTTCTGTCCAAGCTGAGTTTGAAACTTGCTTAGTTTATCCCCATGACAATGATCTATATGTGCGAAGGGTCTCAAATGGGTGCGCTGAGGCTGCAGTTAGAGTAGAAGGCTATAAGTAAAATTTGCTAATTTCTTCCCAAAGCTGCCTAAAGAGCTTTCAAATTATTTGTGCTGACTTTACTATCGTGTGGGTTCATCACCCCTTTGTGACCTTTTATGGAGATATCCGAAATCAAATGGTAGTTTGCTGCTCAAAGTATTCTTTTGATACTTTGGAGACTAATTTATTCGCCACTTTTGCTTAAAATTAGATCTGCGCGGCTGTTCTTCCCGAGTCATTATCAAGTACGGGCTTCACTTCCCAAGATGCTGCCTCTAACGGTGTGCTGGATATTGCATTCGTTGGAGCATTAAGGCGTTCAAAGGGGTGTATATGCTGCTCAATGACTGGCCCAAGTTTTTGAGGGGATCTGGCTTGGCCCGTATTCATATTATTGGAGGTTCTGATTTATCTAAAGTTAATCTTTCCAGAGAGGGCTTTGAAGGGTCAAATTTATATGAAGAGATCTGTAGATCTAAGTCTAAATCTATCATGAATTTTGATCCAAAAACTTCCATTGTCTTTCATGGATCATTGGCCTCCGAACGGTTTGAACTAATGAGGAACTGTTCATTGGTGATCGTCAATCCCACGGGTATTTCCGAAGCTATTTCGACAACAGTTATTGAGTGCTTTATGAATAGAATACCTGTCGTCTCTGGCAAGAAGTATGTTAATCGTGAATTACTTGATGGTTTGCCTCATGCTGAATATAGAAATTCGTTTGGCATTCTCAACAAAGGTCTTTTAGATGCATATCAGGCTAGGAAGGAAGAGCTTCTGTCTCTTAATTATCTCAAGGGATTAAGATTTTCCGAGGGCAGTTTTTCGTTCAATTCTTGGGCTGAGATAGTTCGAGATGTTCTTTTTGATACTACTTTTAGAAGATTTCACAAGAAATCTGTAATCGAAAACCTGCTAATTAGGGAAGTCGCGAAAAAAATTGAGAAAAGGAAGACCAAGGTTGAGAACTTTCTTTCCAAGAGAACACACTTTTGAATTTGGGACTCTGTTGTCTGTGTTATGGTTTTCACTCGCCACGTTGTATTTTGCTTGGGAGTTAGATTGTTTAGCTTGCCTGTATTCGCAATTAATCGACTAGTGCAAGGCTGGTTTTGCCAAATTTCCTGAGCTTCAATTGTGTTGGTGTTTATTTTGTATTTGTGGCGTTATATGGTTCGATAGCAGCAAAAATGTTTTATCGTAGTAAGGTATTAGGCCTAATTTCTGAAGAAGCGACGGAATAATATTCTTTATTAATTTTCTGAGCCGGGTAATTTTCTTCGATAGGTGCTTTGCTTTTGTTCGATTCGACTCGTTTTCTGTTGGTCCGGTAATCGTGCTTTCGAGGTGTCTGTTCTGTATTGAGACTGCTCTTTTGCTTGCATAATAAGATAGGCCGTAGTAGGCGCAATTTGCGAGAATCTGATCAGACGCGTATCTTAGTGGAAGGCAATAGTGAAGAAGTTTTTCTGCGCCAGTCTTGCTGATAATGTAACAACTTGTGCCAGGAATAATTTTAGAGGGTTTTCCAAGTACTAGGCCAGTTGTCGTCTTGATTCTTCCTGCGAGCCTGATCTCTGGTTGATATAAATTTTCTTCTTTAACGGCTGCTAGCTGAATAATATCTGCTTTTTTAATGGCCAGCATGTTATTGATTGTGCTGTCTTCTAAGGCGGCCTTTATGGCCTGGCTTAGTGATGCATCATCTTCGAGGATGAGAGCGGCTTCCATGCCATCATTAATTATCTTTTTGTAGCAATTAATGTGGGATATTGCGCAACCCACTACGCCTGGTCGAATTAGCCATGTTTCGGGTTTTAATTTTTCTTTTTGATAGGCTTTTCTTCGAATGTTGCTAAAATCGCTGACCGCCTCGAGAGATAGTTTTGTGCCATCAACTGCTTCAATGATGGCGTATTCAATCCTTAGTGCCCTGCACTGAGAGGTGATAAATTCTAGGCGCTTCTTGCTTCTCTTTAGGTTGATGATAATTGCGGTGATCTTCATTTGTTGGCTTTTGTGGGATCATTGGGACTTCTTGTCATTTACTTGCCCTTGATTTTCATGTTGCGTAGTTGTTTTATCAGCTTCTCGCAGGCTATGCCCCGATGCCCAAGTTTGGCTTTCTGCATCTGATCCATCTCAGCAAATGTTAGCCCTGTCTCCGGCGCTAGAAATACCGGGTCATAGCCAAAGCCACCCTCTCCCCTGGGTGATTTTAAAATCTCTCCGGGGCAGCGCCCTTCCACTTCAATGAGCACATTCCCTGAGGGGTCGGAGATGGCCAGGGCCGCCACAAACTCAGCCCTTTGGCTTTCTGAGTCTGTGGTGATTTGCACCTGCTGCAGCTCGCCGAGTAGTCTTTGAATGCGGGCCCTATCGCTATCGGCATAGCGAGATGAGTGGACCCCGGGTGCGCCGCCGAGGGCGTCTACGCAGAGGCCCGAGTCGTCAGCTAGGGCCCAATGGCCAGTGGCCTTGGCAACAGCGATTGCCTTGATTCGGGCATTTTCGGCGAAGGTTTGGCCCGTTTCTTCCACATCCAGGCCTTCAGGCTGGGGCCTGATTTCCAGGCCATAGCCCTCGAGCAGCTGGCTGAATTCGCGGATCTTGCCTGCATTGCCGCTGGCGATAACCAATAGGGCAGGTAGTGAAAACTTTGTTTGGGAGCTCATCATGTTTGGGGTGCTAATTGCTATATCGACTCTGCGTATTGCTTGGCCCAGGCGAGCACTTCGGCAACCCTTTCTTGGCTTGGGGCTTCGCAGTACAGCCGCAATAGAGGTTCGGTGCCGGAGAAGCGCAGCATCAGCCAGTGGTTGTCTCCAAGCCGCAGTTTTACGCCAT